>JAYTUY010000304.1:0-10515 GCA_043744275.1 Saprospiraceae bacterium | reverse complement strand
CATTTTATAACGAATGAATTGATTTAAATTGAAAGGCAACTGCTATTTTTTCTCCCAATCTTTAGCTGTTTCTGAGAGCTTCACATATTGACCATTTCTTTGCGTAAAGCTTTTAAAAATGACTTTATATGAGCCGTTGGGCAATTCATTGATGGTATCAATTCTATTTTGAAAAGTGCCATCTTCCATTTCTCCCAATATGACCCCCCTCAGTATTTGACCCTTTTCGTTGGCTATTTCTACTCTGATTTCTCTTTTATCTTTCAATTCAAAAACAAGGATTAACTCATTTTCATCATTGGGTTTAATTGTAAAATCTAAAGGAGAATCTTCTATTTTACCTTCATTTTCATTAGAATCAGTACTTGTTTTCACTGATTCAACGCTATTTTCAACAATATCAAGTTTAGGCGTTTCTATTTTAATCGCCTCTTCATGGGTAGTCATATCGACTTTTGCAGAATCAGTTTCAGCATTTTCAGGAGCCGTTATTTTCACTTGAATTGACTGAACTAAAGGATTTGAGGGACTAACTTCTGAGTTCGTATGAATAGTATTTTGAGGTGTCGCCCTTTCAGCATTCAGTCTCTCGATTTTTGCATTATCATCATGCTGCTGAATAGCCTGTTTTTGATGGGCAATAGCTGCCTTTCTGATGGGTTCTTTGAATGGAATAGGGTTTTTAAATGCTTCAATAAGGGCATCTAAAAGTGGATTTTTAAATGTTTTCACTTCATTTTCAACGGTTTCAACACAATCGCCCGTCATTTCCCAAATGATGACCCCCCTCAGTTTTTTAGCTGTAACATAATGCGCTTTGTTAGCGATAGAGCGAGCATCATCGTAGCTGACGAAGGTTTTCAAATCGTCTTTTCCTGTCAAATATGGCACTTGAGCATATTCATCCCAATGCTCTGTAAAACGGTTTTTCTGTTTTAAAATATTATAGTAAAGCGGCGAACCTTCATCCGTATGAAAAGTAATGGTATCCACTTTTCCTGTTAAAGTCGTTAAGACCTCAGGGGTTTCCTTCGTTTTCAAAGAACGCCCATAAAATGCTGCGCCTATATTAATTTTTGAAGGTGAAACGCCATAAATAGTCGTCAAAGCTTTCACTGCCCCATCAATATTAGCTTCGGAATCGTCATTAGCTGTTGCAAAAAGCGGTGAATTATGCCCTGCTTGACTGTCCCAAGAGCCATAAAAATCGTAGGTCATCAGGTTGACGGCATCCAGCAAAAGGCTTACTTTTCCCCATTCGATATGCGCCATATGCTTTTTGGAAGCACTGAATGCGCCCGTGAGCAAATATTTTTTGGGCGTTCGAGTGCTGAGTTTATTGAGGCTATCGCGGATACCCCTCAGTAAAAACGTGAAATTTTGCTTATCCACAGGCTTTCCATCACGATCTGCTACGCCTGGATATTCCCAGTCAATATCAATACCATCAAGGTTGTACTTTTCGACTAAGCGGCGGCATTCACCAGCAAATCTCTTGCGCTTACGTGAGTCAGCGGCTATCCTTGAAAACAGATACGATTCCGTCCAACCACCTATCGAAATGAGCACTTTTACACCTGCCTGATGCGCCAAATCCACGAGCGACGTGTTCGGATAATGAGTATTTGGCTCAGTCCGATAATCAATTTTGCCTTGCAACAAATTTTCATCCGCCCAAGTGTCTAAACCTGAAATTGTGCCATCTAAATTAGGCTTAAAAAAAGAGTAATTGATAATGGAATATTTTGAATACGGAATGGTTTGCGGATTGACAAGTCCGCCCCTATCATACCACTGCCATGACGGGTAATAGCCTATTATTTCTCGTGGAGGTTGCGCTTTTATTTCTGTCATGATGAAAAAAAGAGCAAAAATCACTGAAAGTGAAAAAGGAAAACGGGGGATAAATCTTTTCGATAAAGACATTGGATTCTTTTAAATTGACGTAGTTTTCTCAAATAATTTTGCAAAAATAGGCATATTTTCAAGCAAAAACAATACTATAAAACCTTTATAAAACAGATGCTAAATAAACAATCTTGTTTTAATCGTTATTTATTATTAAATTTAAATACAGCTAAATATTTAAAAATACATAAAAATAATTTTATTAAAATTTATACAGAAACTTCTTTAAAAATACATAAATAAATAAAATTAGATTCAATAATTTACTTTCTTTTAAAACCGTTATTCATCTAAAAAAGTATTAAATTCAATAAAAAACGGATTCATTTGAGTAAAATTGCAAGGTATCGAACCTAATTTTTGTTAAAACAATTTCCAAAATGAATCAAATAAAATCTGCTTTAATCATGGCTTTTATAAGCCTTTCCACCTCCATAAGAGCGCAAGATGTCTTAACATATCAAACACCACCGAAGCCCTTAGCGGATTTGGTCAATGCGCCCGTCACCCCCAATGTGAGCGTTGACTCCAAAGGCAAATGGATGCTCATTATGGAGCGTTCGGATTTGCCGACCATCGCTGAACTTTCGCAGCCTGAGTTGCGCCTTGCGGGTCTGCGTATGAACCCTGCCACCAATGGAGCGAGCCGCCAGCAGTATATCAATAACTTCAAATTGCGTCAATTGGGCAATAAAAATGATATAATTATTAAAAATTTACCCAACAGCACGACCCCTCAGTATGGCAACATTTCATGGTCGCCTGATGAGACTAAAATTGCATTTACTCAAACAACCGACAATAAAATTGAAGCCTATATCATCGACGTTGCTACAGCTACGGCTTCAAAATTGACAGATTTAGCCCTCAATGGCACAACTGGTTCACCTATTTCATGGCTATCTGATAGCAAATCGCTGCTCATAAAAGCTATTCCGAGCAGCCGAGGCAATGCGCCCATCATTTCTCGCACGCCTGTGGGACCGACGATTCAAGAGAATTTGGGTAAAAAAGCGGAAGCTCCGACCTTTCAGGATTTGTTAAAAAATCCAAGTGATGAAAGGCAATTTGAATATTATACTACTTCGCAAATAACGAAAGTCAGCTTGAGTGGTGAGACTAAAAATATCGGCTCGTCGGGCATTATTCTTTCAGCTCGCCCTTCGCCCGATGGCAAATATGTCTTGATTCAGACCTTGCATCGCCCATTTTCATACCTCGTCACGCTCAATAATTTTCCTCGAAAAGTAGATATTTATGATAGCAATGGCGGTTTTGTTAAAACAATGGTTGACAATCCGTTGAATGAAAATTCTGCTCGTGAGCGCGATGCGACTTCGCCTTACCCTCGTGCCTACGATTGGCGTGATGATGTGGCATCAACCATTGTTTGGGTAGAAGCTCAAGACGGCGGCAATCCTAAAACTAAAATAGCTGTTAGGGACAATATTTTGACGCTCGATGCGCCATTTTCAGGTGCGCCGAAGGTGTTTTATAGTACAAAATTGCGTTTTTCAGGCATTACTTGGGGGACTGATAAAATGGCTTTGGTCAATGAGCGGTGGTGGCAAAACCGCAAAGAGGTGACTCAAGTCGTGAATCCAAGCAATCCTACTGAGGGGTATGTCTTATTCGACCGCTCCTCAGAAGACCGATATGGCGACCCGGGCGATCCTGAATTGACTAAAAATCAATACGGTCGGTATGTTTTGGACATCAATAAAAACAACGAAATTTTGATGACTGGCACAGGTGCTTCAGCCGAAGGAGACCGCCCATTTGTTGATCTTTTGAACCTCAAAACCAAGGAATCTAAGCGGCTTTGGCGGTCAGAAGCTCCCTATTTTGAGCGACCTATCAGCGTCATTAATGCAGAAAAAGGCTTGATTTTGACAACTCGCGAAGCACAAGAGGAAAACCCAAACTATTTTATCAGAAATATATATGCTAAAAAAGGCGAAAATCCTTTGACGCAAGTCACCTCGTTTCCTCACCCCTACCCTCAGTTGAAAGGCGTGCAGAAGCAGGTGTTGCGCTATAAACGTGCGGATGGCGTTGACCTCACCGCTACGCTTTACCTGCCCGTTGGTTATAAAAAAGCAGATGGACCGCTGCCCACTTTTTTATGGGCATATCCGACCGAGTATAAAAGTAAAGATGCCGCCAGTCAAGTGACGGGTTCACCTCATTCGTTCAATCGCATCAGCTATTGGGGTGCAGCGGCTTTCGTGACGATGGGCTATGCCATTTTGGACAATGCGTCGATTCCAATCGTAGGCGAAGGCGATAAAGAGCCGAATGATACGTATGTTGAGCAACTCGTGGGCGGTGCCAAAGCAGCTATCGACGAAGGGGTTAGATTGGGCGTTGTAGATGCTTCGCGCGTGGGCGTGGGTGGTCACTCGTATGGTGCATTTATGACCGCTAACTTATTGACACACAGCAACTTATTCAAAGCTGGCATTGCCCGTAGTGGTGCTTACAACCGCACTCTCACGCCTTATGGTTTCCAAGCCGAAGAGCGTACTTATTGGCAAGCCCCCTTAGTATATAACACCATGTCGCCGTTTATGAATGCTGATAAAATGAAAACGCCTTTGCTGTTGACGCATGGCGAAGCGGATAATAATACAGGCACATTTCCCCTGCAAAGTGAGCGATATTATAATGCCTTGAAAGGTATGGGTGCAACGGTGCGGTTTGTTTTATTTCCTTACGAAAGTCATGGTTATACGGCGAAGGAATCGCTGTTGCACATGCTGTATGAGATGGATGGTTGGTTGGATAAATATGTGAAAAAGGGTAAGAAATTGCCTTAAAAACATGGATAAACAGAGTAGATATTTTATTAAAACACATAGGCACAATAGGGCACATAGAAAAACTATGTGTTCTATTGTGCCTATGTGTTTTAATAAAAAGTAACCTTAAGTTTTATAAATTAATATTGCGTTCGTCAAGGTATTTTTGAATATTGAAAAATATACCTTCCATAATTTCAATATCATTTGCCCAACTCATGGTGAGCCAAGCATTATTAGGTGTAGCGATAATGACTTTTTTGATGTTTGTTAAAACCCAAATGACTTTTTCAACGCCAAAATCAAGCATTTTTTGCGTTTTTTTATTCAAATATTCCAAATCATGCATACTATCAGGGTCAATATCAATATCTACTTCGATGACGATTTTAGCTGGAAAATCAGTATATTTTTTAGAAATTTGAGAACCTAATAAGCGGTTATAAATACCAATATCATTAGAAATATTGTCTTTATGCTCTAAATGAACGCCCGGTTCTCCTATCAGAAAATCATATTGATTTAGGTCTAATTGGCGAGCTAATATAATGGTGATATAGCTCGTAATAATAGCTTGGTAACTACTCGTTCCCATAATTTCTTCGGTGGTTTTTAGTTTTCTCAAGACGTCTTTATAGCCACGCCGGTAAAGCGGTTGCCCATCCAATACTTCCCAAACTAAGTATTGAGGCACTTTTCGGACACGGCTTTTAGCTGTTTCTTTCTTATTTTCTTTTACTGCAAGCATCTTTTAATTTTTTTCAAAATTACAGCCTTTTTGTCAATATAAAAAGAGTTAGAGGTGATTGATTATTAGGTTATTAAGTGATTGCACATCATGAATAACCTAATAATCAATCACTTTTAAAAACTACTAAAGTTCCCTAATCCAAATATTGCGATAACTCACTTCATTGCTATGATCTTGCAATTCGATAGGTCCTTTGCCATGCGCTATCCATTTAGGTGAGCCGATATATTCCGTTGTGCCTTGTATTTCAAAATGATTTTGAACGATGATACCATTGTGAATGACCGTTACGTAAGCAGGCTTTTCAACTGAACCATTTTTACGAAATTTGGGCGCAGTGTAAATAATATCGTAGGTATTCCATTCGCCTTCTTTGCGGCAGGCATTCACCATTGGCGGCGTTTGCTTGTAAATACTACCCGCTTGACCATTCACATAAGTCTCGCTTTCGCGGCTATTCAAGACCTGAACTTCATAGCGTCCTTGTAGAAAAACGCCGCTATTGCCTCTGCCTTGCCCTTGGCGTGTAGCTGGTTCAATCGGTGATTTCCACTCAATATGCAATTGAAAATCATTGAATTCCTGCTTCGTGCGGATAGCCTTGCTTCTTGGCACAACCGTCATTGAGCCATCGCTGTTGATTTTCCAACCCACAGGACTGCCATGAACAGCACTGTCTGCCCGTTCCCACTTATCAAAATTTTTACCATCAAAAAGCACTATTGCATCCGAAGGAGCATTGCCTACCACCGTTGCAGCATCTACTTTTTTCACTTTAGGTTCATAATATTCTGTTTGTTCAGGCTTGACCAAAGCAGGGAAATCTTGGGCGAATAATGCCAATGTGCAAATACTAAGCAACAGCGTAAAAGTTAATTTAATTATTCTCATAACTACTTGATTTTTAATTATTTATATAAAAAATGGTGAATATACTGAGGGGTCTCTATTTTGGATATGGGATTTCGGATTTCGGTGTGTCCGAAATCCCATATCCCATATCCGAAATATACTGAGGGGGGTCATTTAACTATCAATTTCATTAAAATATCAGCCACCAACTGATTGCCCGCATCGTTCAAATGCACTCTATCGGAGGTCAAAATGCCTGATTCTTTATTCGTAGGATTTTTTTCAAGATTATATTTCAAAAACTCTTTTCTCAAATCAGCTACTTTGCAATCAAATTTAGCCGCCACATTGCGGATGATTTGGGAATAAAAATTCAAATCGCCATCTTGTTGGTTCGAAAAATCTGTTCTTTCGCCGATTGTTGCAGGCGTGACGACAATGACTTTAATGCCTTGCGACTGGAATTTTTTAATCAAAGCCACATAGAATTTTTCAAATTTATCGGCATCCGTGCCTGTGCCATACGATGTTTTATGCCAAACATCATTCACGCCCACCCATATCACCACCAAATCTGGTTTATGGATTAAAACATCATCTTCTAACCTCAAATATAGGTCATACACTTTGTTGCCGCCGATGCCTGCGCCGATGAGTTGATAATTGTCTTTGATGCCTTGTTTTTCAAGCATCGTTTTCATTTTATCAATATAGCCACCCGGATTCACACCTGCTTGCGTGATAGAATCGCCAAAGAAAACGATTTTTAAAGGCGCATTGAAAGGATGAAAAGCTGAGAACCCGACGAATGTGAGGAGAGCCAAAAAGTATTTTTTTAAAGAATTCATGATAGTTAGTTTTTCATAGATGATTGAAAATAGATTTAAATAATCGCGGAGCGATTGAATATGAATAACCCTCGATGAAATCGGGGGTGTAAAGTGAGTAAGTGGTCATAACCGCAAAGCGGTTGAATGTGTAAAATTCTCAATTATTAGACTATATGATATTCAACTGCTCCGCAGTTGTGTTAATTATACTTGCATTGTCCCCCCGATTTCATCGAGGGTTATTCATCTTAAATCACTCCGTGATTTCCAAGTCATTATTCGTATATTAAAGAATTGCCAAGCTACCCCCTCAGTATAAGAGGCTATTTTTTCAATAACCCTTGACTTTCAAGCCAGTTGCCCAGCCTATCCATCCATTTATCCGCCGTCGTTTTATTATCCATGCCGAAGCCGTGACCGCCTTTGGGATAAAGATGCATTTCTGCGGGCACTTTATTTTTAATGCATGATTTATAAAATTCAACACTGTTGCCGACATTCACGGCGTCATCATCGCCTGCATGTACGAGGAAAGTAGGCGGCGTTTCAGCCGTCACTTGCTCTTCATTTGAGAAGGCATATATTTTTTCAAAAGATGGATTTTGACCGATTAATTGATTGCGAGAACCCATATGCGTGAGTTCATTTTTGAAACTGATAACAGGGTAAATCAACATCATAAAGTCTGGACGTACTGAAAATGTGTCATTTACTGAGGGGTCGGCTTTAGTTTGAAAATGCGTTCCTGCTGTAGAAGCTAAATGCCCACCCGCAGAAAAGCCCATAATACCGATGCGATTGGGATTCAATTTCCATTTAACAGCGTTTTGCCGAACAAGACGAATCGCCTGTTGAGCATCTTGCAGTGCACCGATGGATGAATCCACCATCGTCCTCGAACTCGGTATCCGATAGCGTAGGACGAAAGCCGTCACACCCATTTCGTTCAGCTTTTTAGCGACTTGCACACCCTCGTGATCATCAGCCGTTCCCCAATAGCCGCCGCCTGGGCAGACTATGACAGTCGTACCGTTTTTGATTTTTTCAGGTGGGTCAAAACGAGCTATCGTCGGCACTGATATATTGGTAGTGAATTGTATTTTCCATTCATTGATGGACGTTTTTTCAAGATTTTGGGAAGGCTTTGAGTTAGGAATCGCGCCTTCGTAGAGTTTGACGTAATTATTTTGAGCATTCACGGCGGTGAATGTGGTGCTAATGAGTAAAATGGTTAATAAAAATTTCATAATTTTTAAATGAGACTTGAGCAATTAATCCTTAATTTCTTGTTGAAAGATAACATCTTTTTTCAAACACCAAGATAGCGTTAAATTTAATGTTTAAGACTTTTAATAGTCCTTTTTTTAGAGAAACGGGTTTTTATTCTTAACATGTATTACATTTACGTAGTATTAAAATTGAAATTGAAAAACATAAAACTCATTCAATAAATGAAATCAATCAACCCAAAACCTACCTTCCTATTTATCTTTCTATTTTTTTGTTTTACTCTATTTTCACAAGAGAATCCACGATTTTATAAAACATTAAAAGTGGATGCAGGTGTTTTCATTTTTGATAATAAATGGACAGGTCAAACACGGTCATCTTATCAAGAGTTGATGGTTCATTTAAGTGTTTCAAAAAAAATATCACCGCAATGGGATTTAGGCGTTACTTCTCTTTTACTGGTGCAATTACCTAAATATAGCTCATATCTTTTTTTGGGATTGGATAGATTTTATATCGCAGGACCTTTCGCCCGTTATTATTTTGGCAATTTTTCTTTGAATCCTTATTGGGAAGGCAGTCTTGAATATGGCAACCTTTGTAACTGCTATTTCAATTCCACATTCGGAGAATTTCACATACTGAACAATGCTTTTTATTTGGGCAATAATTTAGGCTTAGAAAAAAGAATTGCTTCAAATGTATTTGTAAAAGTGAATTTGAAAGGATATTATCTTTTTAATTCTGTTGAAAATAAAAAGCTCTTTATTCGCCCATTCATCAATTTTAATTTTCGTTTAAACAAAAAATCCAAGCATTATCCGCCATTAATTTATAATCCAAGACTTTAAATTTAATCTCATAAAACAATAGGCAATTAGCATTAAACCGCTAATTGCCTATATTTTATGGCTTATACTGAGGGGTGTTATATATCACAAATTTTAACACACTTCTCCAAAGAAGCCAATTTATCCGTATTGACAGGGATAAACTCTTGTGCCACGTAGCCTTTATAACCCAATTCCACAATGGCTTTCATGATGGCAGGATAGTACAACTCTTGAGAGTCGTCAATCTCATGTCTGCCAGGCACGCCGCCTGTGTGATAATGCGCGATGTACTCTTGGTAGGTGCGGATGTTGCGGATGACGTCGCCTTCCATGATTTGCATGTGATAAATATCGTAAAGCAATTTAAATTTATCTGAACCAACAGATTTTGACAAGGCAGCCCCCCACTCAGTGCGGTCGCATTGATAATCTTTATGGTCAACTTTTGAATTGAGTAGCTCCATACAGATGGTGACATTGTGCTTTTCAGCCGTTTTCATCAATTGTTTCAAGCCTACAGCGCAATTTGCCAAGCCTTGAATATCGCTCAAACCTTCGCGATTGCCTGAAAAACAAATGATATTTTTCAAGCCCAATTGAGCAGCTTTTGGAATGCGGTCTTCATAATATTCAATCAATGCTTTATGATTTTCAATGCGGTTAAAGCCTTTATTGATGCCATAACCTTTCAAATCTTGATGCACCATTGAGCAAGTCAAGCCATACTTTTGAGCCGTCGGCACTTCGTCGATGGTCAAAAGGTCGAGGGCAACCAAGCCGATTTCTTTGCTGCGTTTACACAACTCATCAAGCGGAATGCTCGAATAGCACCAGCGACAAGCGGAATGATTGATTTTGCCTTTGGTGGCGCTATCTAAAACGCTGTTAGTAGCATCCAACCGATTCGCGAGACTTTCGGTAACGAAAGCGGCAGCGGCGGCAGTTGTTGTCATAGTTTTCAAAGCAGTACGACGGTTCATTTTTTTTTATTTAAAATAGGTTATTTGAGAATAGATTTGGACTTAAAATATTAATAATCAATGACTTATTTTAAGTTTTAATTTTCACTCAAATCTAATAAAAAATCCACATTGAGCATCCTCAAAGTGGATTTTTTTAATAAAATACATTTCATGAGTAATAAGTAATTGGTAATGAGTAATGGGCATCAAAATACTTAAAATACTGAGGGGGGTCTCTACTGCTTATTATCTATTAATGCGAATATTGGGTTAAAAGAGCCAAAAAAGTAAAGCGGTAGCGATAGCCCCAAAAATATGGGTAATTAAACCGTTAGTAGCTCTGACTTT
>JAYTUY010000303.1:0-10595 GCA_043744275.1 Saprospiraceae bacterium | reverse complement strand
CCCGATAGTCCGAGTAGAAAATCCGACAAATCTAACAACGGTTGCAAGTGATTGTCATAAAGCTCATTGATTTGGTTGTAGAGGGTATTGTCTTTTTCTACCTCTACGAGTGGCAAAAGATTGGGCAAAAATTGCGGATACCGCCGCACGACTTTGATTTTTAAATCCGCTTCTTTTTGACGGGCTGTGCTTTTTTTAGCAATTTTGTCGTATTCATCTTTCGACATCACAGGCTTTTTGGGCAAGGCATCAAGAGCCATTTTGATACCATCCATGAATTGTTGACGCTGCACCTCATTCATGTTTTCGGAGATGCGATTGGGCAGGAGTTTAGCCATCAGTTTAATGGTTTAAATAGTTGAGAAATAAGTATTTCAGAATATCGTATATACGATTACTCAAATATTAAGTTTCAACCGAATAGCCATACAAAAATACTGAGGGGGCTATATCTTGGATTGTATCAATCTTTTTAGAACAAACATAATTATTCCTTAACACCGCCCGGAATTTGCTCTACCCAACACTCTAATTGAAGTTTTATCATGCGCGGTGTGCCATTTGTATTAACAGTAATAATCGGTTTTTGAGGTCCTGCCTTATTTTTAGCCGTATATTTTACACCAATAGTCGCCTTACCTCCAGGCTTAATGGGTTCTTTTGGAATAGTCGGAAGTGTGCAACCGCATGAACCTTCGGCATCAATGATGACCAAATCGGCATCTCCATCGTTGGTAAATTCAAAAAACTTCTCAATAATAGCATCTTCCTTGATTGTTCCTAAATCAATTTTCTCTTGTTTGAATTTGATTTTAGCCGTTTTACCTAACGGTTGATTGACTTTTTTAACCGATTTAGCGGGCTGCGGCGTTGTCTTCGAGCTGACTTTTACTTTGGTCGCCTGTTGAGCATACCCCTCAGTAAAAAGTGTCAAAATGCAGATGATGGTGATAAAAATATTGGGTTTCATTCCTGTCAGATTTATAGAAATTGATACAAGGTTGAGAAAATACTTCAAAAAATTGAAGAAAAATAATATCGCTCAATAGGAAATGGTCATTCGATAAAAACTATTTACCTTTGTTGGAAGTACATAATTAAGACTTTTACCTAACAAAAAGTCACCTTTTTGATGATTTTAAAACAACATTAAAAAATGTCTAACCAAAACCTTTTTTCAGAATTTGCTCCCGTATCAAAAGCTGATTGGCTGGCTCGAGTTGAGAAAGACATAAAAGGTCGCCCAATTTCAGAATTGACTTGGGAATTGCCCCCCTTCCCGCTTTTATCGGGATGTTCCATCAGTATCGACCCCTTCGCACATGCCGACGATTTTTCAGAACTGCCTGAAAACCTCGCATTTCAATCGTCGAACACTTGGGAAATTGGTGAGGATATTGAAATTATTAATGGTGATTTTAAAGCAGCGAATAAACAAGCGTTAAACGCTCTCATGGGTGGTGCGAATGCTATTAATTTTATTTCTGAAAGCTATCCTTTTGAAAATCAACTCATTACGCTTATTGAAAATATTGAATTAGATTTCATTTCTATTCATTTTACTGAAAAAACAAATGGCGTGAACCCTTTAGATTTTCTTAAAATGTTTCATTCAATTGCTATAAATCAAGGCAAAAACCCTCAAATACTGAGGGGGTCGGTTTCATTTAATCCTTTATCGGAAAGAATGAAAACTGTAGATGAAGGAATTGAATTAATGCATTGGGCAAATCAAAATTTGCCTCAATTTAAAATAATGAACGTTGATGCAAAACAATTTTTTAAAGGCTCTGACAATGTTGTTGAAGAATTGACGGAGACATTAGTTGTTGCCAATAATTGTATTAATTCATTGAAAAACAAGGATTTAAATATTGAAAATATCAACCATTTTATAAAATTTAATTTCAATATCGGCATCAGTTATTTTATTGAAATAGCTAAACTTCGAGCATTCAAATTGCTTTGGGCAAATGTGCTGAATGCACATGGTTTAAATACTTCAACAAATTCGGATTCAAAAAATTTAGCTCCAACTATACACGCCTATATTTCTCCCGAAACTCAAGTACACGATGTTCACACCAATAAAATACGGGCGACTACTCAAGCGATGAGTGCCGTTTTGGGCGGTGTCAATCTACTCACGATTGCGCCAAGCGATGCTTTGAATGCTGAATCAAGCGATTTTAGTCGCCGCATCGCTCGCAACGTGCAGCATCTTTTGCAGATGGAAAGTTATTTAGATAAGGTGGCAGACCCTGCGGCAGGCAGTTTTTATATTGAAAAATTGACCAATCAGATTGCGGAAGCTGTTTGGGAACGGTTTCAATCAATTTGATTGTCCTATCAATTGAAAATTACCACTTTTACATTTTAAATTTATCGTTTTACATTTTGCGGTTTCTTAAGATGCTCTCTCAATCGGACACGTCATACAATGCGAGCCGCCTCGGGCACGGGAAAGCTCATTGGAAGGCAGCGTAATGATTGTATTTTCAATATCTTCAACTTTTATAATGCCTTTTTTAAGGTCTTCCAAAAGCTTTTTGGCAGGATAAATTTTATAACCGTAATCTATAAATGCTTCTTCGGTCTTGGGATTGCGGTCGTATGTGAGCGCAACACCCGGTTTGAGTGCCACGAGATTGCAACCGTCAGTCCATTGTTCACGCTCTTGATAAGGCGATTCACCATCTCCAGCGAGGATGAATTTCATTTTTGGATTGATTTCAGCCCGAATAAAATCTTTTACTGAGGGGTAGTAAGTAGCAGTGCCATTCGAGCGAAATACCTCAACGTTGCTGCTCAACCCATCAATCACAATCGGCTTAAAGGCTGTGATATGGTTATGATTGATATGCGTAAAAATGGTATCTATGTGCATGTATGCCCGGTCTTGTGGAATATTGACTTGCACCACATTTTTGACGATGCCTTTTTCGAAAAGCACTTCACAAAGTAGTTTTATCGTGTAGGCATTGGTGCGCTCGGAGCAGCCGATAAGCAAATAATCTTTATTCAGCATCATGCAATCGCCGCCCTCAATACTCACATTTTCACCTTTTTTTGAAGGTGGAAACTGGTCAACTCGATTCAAGTTGATGATTTTGCCCATGTCTCGGCACTCTTTAAAAATAGGGTGCGCGAGGAAAATAAAACGGGCGAGAAAATTTTCTCTGAACCGCGCCATCTTTGCCGCTTTCAAAATGAGAATGTGGTCGTTCACCATCACGGCAATATCGCGGGTGAAGATAAAATTCGGAATGGGGTCAAAAAGAATGTGTTTTTCACGTTCCAAATAACCCGTTATGAGCGTATCTGAAAGGTCTTCGTTGCTCAAATCAGAGAGTAAATGGGCAAAACTTGTAGGCAATTCCTCATAATCAATGATTTTTTCTATCATATCCCGCTTCGTCACATCGTCAGAGTCAAGGGCTTCAATGAGCAGTTGGCGGGTTTCCAATACATTTTCGTTGCCTAAAAAAGCTTTCAAAACATTTGTAAAAATATCGTGTTCTTCTTGCATATTGGGCAAATGCACAATATCATCGAATAATAATTCCTCTGCTCGACGCGGAGAAATACGCGAAATACCTTCATCAGGGCGATGAACAATGACCCGTTTCAATCGGTTGATTTCAGAAGAGACTTGGATAGTTTTAGTTTCAATTGACATAAAATAAAATTTCTTTCAATAAAAAATGGGTTTCATTGGGCATTATGACGGGTGCAAAGATATATAAAATTCGCACTCAACTTTTGATTTTCATGAGCTTGAAAAACGATTCAATACCCCTCAGTATTTTCACGCTTTTCACTATCTTTGTAACACTTGGAATACCTATGTTTAGATTCATTAATTTTTTTTTCATGACAAAAAATCATTACCTTTTATTAAGTATTTTAATTTTACTTAATATTCAAAATATTAAAGCTCAATCAGATAGCTTATTCACCGTAGGCAAAAGGGAGTTCGCTATTTCGAGCAATACGTATTCTATGTTTCAAACAATTGAAAACTTGGGCACATGGAATAGAAGCGTTTATATTTATCCCAAACAGGCGTTGAAGGGTTTGGAGATGAGCAGTGATAGCGTAAAAATCAAGGCATTTCAGTTGTATCGGGAAGTGTCACGCATTGCTTCGGCGGTGGGTCCATCGGGCAAATTTCCCAATACTGCGAAGACCACTGCTCAAATTTATATGGCAAATACGACTCTGTCAGATTGGAGTACACTCGGCACATGGGACTCTGTTTTTTTGATAACAAAACCGACTAAAGTATTTGATAATGACATAAAACAATATATAGACACTACAAATGGTTGGAAAACAATCCCATTGTCAGCCGTTTTTAATTATGATACCAGTAAAAATTTGGCGATTGTGGTGGAGTATAAGCAGGATAAAGGCTCAGTCGGTCAAATATTTTGGGCTTACGATTCTACCCATGTCAAAAAAGGCGATGTTGATACCACCAATTATTTTTCAAGGCTGCAATTCAAATTCTGCCATAAGCCTTTTAGTCAATCTGAACTGCCGATTAATGAATTTACGGGCAGCAATATTCGCCATCCGAGCATTCGATTTGTCGTTCAGAAGACATCAAAAACAGGAGATATTTCTTTTATCGACAATTTGACTATCTTTCCAAATCCTGTTCAAAATGACTTGAATATTAATATTTTATCGAAAGAAAATATCGTAGTAGATATTCAAATTATAGATTTCACTGGGCATGTTTTTATGCAAAAAAAGCAGCCAATACTGAGGGGGTACAATCACAACACATTGAAAATCAACGATTTATCAACGGGCAGCTATTTATTATTGCTCTCTAATGGAAAAGAACAAATAGCCAAACAATTCATCAAAATTGATTAAATAATACAAATTGTTTTAAAAACTATGCACATTATTCGTTGCAACGAGACCCATCTTGACGAGTACCAATTTGTTGCTCGGCAATCATTTATTGATGCTTTTGAAAAAGTCAGTGAGCCTGAAAGTTTCAAACAGTATGTCGAAACGGCTTTTTTGCTCGATGTACTGAGGGGTGATCTTTTGGATACTCAAACAGCTATTTATTTTCTTAAAACAAGAGACGGCGATACAGCGGGCTATGTGAAATTGAGATGGGATAGGTCAGAAGAATTTTTCCCTAATGATAGAGCAATCGAATTGCAACGCATTTACCTGCTTGAACCATATTGGGGCAAGGGTTTTGGCAAAATTCTATTGGACTTTTGCGAAAAATATGCTCATAAGCACGATTTTGCTTGGATTTGGTTGGTTGTCTGGTCTGAAAATTATGGCGCCATTCGTTTTTATGAGCGCGAAGGTTGGGAAAAATTTGCTTTAAAAGATTTCCAATTTGGCAATGAAATTCACCACGACCCAGTGTTGCGAAAATACTTAATGAATGATAAATTGTAAATGATGAATGATAAATCCATTTACAAGTGGGAGTTGTTTAGCTTAAAAAAACGTTAATTCCATTTTATAAAATCTTTAAAAAGATTTTAAGAGTTTATATTGCATCATTTTCAACCAATTATACACCTTACTAACGCTTGTGACCACTCAATTAAAAATTACATATCGCCAAATTTTCTCTTTGGCACTGCCGCTGATACTCGGAAGTGCAGGTCAAAATATTGTTGCTCTCACCGATAGCATGTTCCTTTTTTACAAAAGTGAAGAGGATTTTGCGGCAATTGGGTATGTCGGTGTTTTTTATTTGGTGATAGCCGCCATCGGTTATGGATTTTCAAAAGGTGGTCAAGTCATGATTGCGCGGCGCATGGGCGAAGGCAAGCCCGAAGAGGTTGGGCGCAATTTTTTCGATATGCTCTATTTTGAGCTGGCATTAGCCTTGCTGATGTTCCTTTTTATGCAATTCGGCTGCCCTTATTTCTTCAAATTATTCATAAAATCGCCTGTTATTTATGAAAAAAGCATCGAATTTCTGAAATATCGCTCTTGGGGCGTGTTTTTCAGCTATGGCGGTTTGGCGATGATTGCGCTTTACACAGGCGTAGCGCGAGCGAAATTTATCATGATTGATACGGGCATAATGGGTGTATTGAACATTTTTTTATGCTATTTATTGGTCTATGGCAAGCTCGGTTTTCCTGAAATGGGCATTGGCGGCGCAGCTTTGGCGAGTACAATTGCAGAAGGTGTGGCGTTTGTCATGTTCATCATTTATATGTATTTTGATAAAAAAGCCGAGGCTTACCATCTTTTTACACCTCGAAAAGTTGATTTAAACATCATCAAACAGCAAATGTTGATTGGCATCCCCTCAGTAGCGCAACCGGTTGTGGGCTTGGGTAGTTGGTTTGTATTTTTTAGCATTGTTGAAAATAATTTGGAAGTGCGGGATTTGGCGATTACGAATTTGGTGCGCATGGTCTATCTTTTTCTCTCGATTCCGAGTTGGGGTTTTGCTTCAACTATCAATACATTGGTCAGCAACGTCATTGGTCAGCGCGATTTTGATAATGTAATGCCGACGATTTGGAAAACGGCAAAACTCTGTTTGGGCATTACGATGCTGCTGGCTATTCCAATTTTAGTTTTCCCTTTTCAGTTTCTCGAACCTTTGTTGAAGCGAACGGGAGAAGCCACTTTGCTGCGGGATACTGTGCCGATTCTGCATATTTTACTTCTCATATTGGCTATTTTCAGTGTGGGCGGCGTGTTTTTCAATGCTTTGGCGAGTACGGGCGCGGCGTTATTGGGCTTAGGATTGCAGTTTCTTTGCGCTATTTTATACTTGGCTTTTATCCATATTGTCTTGGTTTATACTGAGGGGGGGCTGCCGTGGGCTTGGGCTGCCGAAGCATTTTATTGGGGCGTGATGATGGTCATGACTATTTGGTATTTAAAATCCAATCGATGGCATTCTTTGAAAATGTGATGTAAAACATTTTGATACTACGTATCAACAGGGAATCTTAAAATCTGTGGTTATTATAAACATTTTGACTCTCCGAGTCATTTGAATCCTCGCTTACTAATGACTCGGAGAGTCAAAATGTTTATAATAATCAATACTCTACACCACTACCTCGCTTCTCTTCTTTTCCCATTCCCAAGCCGTGCGCATAATATCCTCAATCGTGCGGGTAGGCGTCCAACCGAGTAGGTTTTTAGCTTTATCATTATTGGCATAAATAGATACCACATCGCCTGGACGGCGAGGTCCAATGCGGTGTTTAAATTTCAAACCATTCACTTTTTCAAATGCATTGACAGCCTCTAAAACCGTCACGCCTTCGCCAATACCGAGGTTAAAAATATCATAATTGTCTTGATTATTGCCCTTCATGACGTATTGCAATGCCTTTGTATGAGCATTTGCCAAATCCATAACATGCACATAATCCCTAATGCAAGAGCCGTCGCGTGTCTTATAATCGTCGCCAAAAATGACGGTTTCTGTCCGTTTTCCGATAGCTGTTTCAGTAATAACAGGCACTAAATTATTGGCAACATTGCTCGAAGACTCTCCTATCAAAGTACTCTCATGCGCGCCTGCTGGATTGAAATATCGAAGCGAAATGGCATTGACAAAAGGCTGAGTCATTGTAAAATCACGTATAATATCTTCGCCGATTTGCTTTGTGCGGGCGTAAGGGCTTTCGGCAGCTTGAAGAACCGTCTTCTCAGTGACGGGCAATGTTTTGGTATTGCCATAAACAGAACATGAAGAGGAGAAAATGAAATATTTGATACCAAATTCCTCAATACAAGACAAAATATTTAAAAGACTATTCAAATTATTATGGTAGTACATAATCGGTTTTTCAACAGATTCGCCCACCGATTTGAATGCGGCGAAGTGAATAATGCCTTTAATGTCAGGATTTTCCTTGAAAATACGGCGTGTTTCTGCAATATCACATAAATCTATTGCATAATTTTTCACTCTTTTCCCTGTAATGGCTTCAATACCATCCAATACTGAGGGGTCGGAATTGCTCAAATTATCAGCGGCTATCACCTCAAAACCGTTGTCAATCAAATCAATAATTGTATGGCTGCCAATGTATCCGCAACCGCCTGTAACCAATACTTTATTCATAATCATATTTATTTAAAAGTTTTTGAATGTACCTTTATGCCTCAAAGTAAAAAGATTTTTAAAAATATTTCAATAATCAAATTACAGCAACTTTATCATTATTACAAATATTAATCCGTAAAATTAATGAATTTAACAATACTTGTAGAAGAAGTTATTAAAATTTCAATAAAAGCAGGCATAGAGATTTTAAAAATTTATAATGCACAAAACTTTGAGGTTCAATATAAAAGCGATAATTCGCCCCTGACTATAGCCGATGAAATTTCCAATAAAATAATTACCGAAGCATTATCCAAATTGACCCCTCAAATCCCTATCATTTCAGAAGAAGGTATCGATATTCCTTTCTCAGAAAGGCAACATTTTGAATATTTTTGGCTCGTTGACCCCTTGGATGGCACTAAAGAATTTGTTTCTCGCACCAACGATTTTGCTGTCAATATTGCCCTCGTGCATCACAATCGACCGATTTTGGGCGTCGTTTATGTGCCTTGTACTGAGGGGGTCTATTTTGCTGTTAAAAATGAAGGGGCATTTAAAATTGAGCATAATTTAAAAGAAAAAATACAGTGTAATACCTTCAAAATCAATAGTTTAAAGCTCAGAATCCCTGTTTCGCGCTCCTACTTAAACGAAGAAACCACCTCTTTGATTGCTAAAAATTTCAATGAGCCGACTCTTATTCCAAGAGGCAGTGCCTTAAAATTTACGGATATTGCGGAAGGCAGCGCGGATATTTACCCACGCATCGGCACCACGATGGAATGGGATACCGCCGCGCCACAAATTATTTTGGAAGAAGCAGGCGGAAAAATTCTTCATCTTGAAACGCGCGAACCTTTGGTTTATAACAAAATGAGCCTTAAAAACCCTAATTTCGTAGCGATGGGTCAAATAATTGATTGATTTAACTGAATTATGAATCGGGAATTCCTTGTCAATATCATCTTTTTAGTGGCGATTAACTTGCTCATCAAGCCGTTTTTCATCTTCGCCATTGATAGGAATGTTCAGAACCTCGTGGGCGAACGCGCTTACGGTGTTTATTTTTCTTTGGTGAGTTTTACAGTCATGTTTCAGATCATCAATGACCTCGGAATTCAGAATTTTAATAGCCGTGAAATATCGCAACATCGACAGCTTTTGGATAAATATTTTTCTAACATTATTATCCTAAAGCTTTGTCTTTCAATATTTTACATATTCTGTGTTATTGCCATTTCTTTTATTTTTCAATACGACATTGCCCTCTTTCCGCTTATTTTCTACCTCGCTCTGAATCAAATTCTCTTCTCGTTGCTTGGCTATTTGCGAAGCAATGTGGCAGCTTTGGGCTTCTATCGGCTGAATAGTTTACTGACAGTACTTGACCGTTTGTTGCTCATAATGGTCTGTTCAGTTCTCATTTTTACTGAGCCATTTAAGTCTCATTTTGAAATCATGTGGTTTGTACATGCTCAAAATATCACGCTTTTTTTGACCTGTATCGTCGCCTTTTTAGTTGTTTTCAAAAAAGTAAAAACGGTGAAATGGGCGTTTAATTTGCCTTTTTTCCTTTCTATACTGAGGGGGTCGCTGCCCTACGCTTTAGCCATTTTTTTAATGACTATTTATACGCGTACAGATGTTGTGATGATGGAACGGATGCTGCCCGATGGCGATAGGCAAGCGGGAATATATGCTTCGGCGTATCGCTTGCTCGATGCAGTGAATATGCTTGGTTTTCTATTTGCTGGCTTGCTATTGCCTATGTTTTCGAGGATGTTGAAGGCAGGTGAATCGGTTTTGCCTTTGTTGAGGTTCAGTTTTCAAGTGATTATGGTGGCAGCGGTGACATTGGCGGCGGCGACATGGTTTCATCGTGCTGATATTATGCATTTATTGTACAAGGAAGCGACACCTTTTTCAGGCGATGTTTTGGGCATTTTGATGTTTTCGTTTGTAGCCATCAGCGGCACATATATTTATAGTACGCTGCTGGGCGCGAACGGTAGCGTGCGGAAAATGAACCGCATTTTCATCATCGCCATTGCTTTGAATATTGTCTTAAATTTTATATTAATTCCTTATCAAAAAGCTTTAGGCGCAGCTATTTCAACGCTCATAACTCAATTATTTGTCATGATTGGTATGATTGTGCTCGTTAAAAAAGAGTTGAAAACGAGCCAATTTAAGCAAAATACTGAGGGGGTTGCCCCTGTGAGGGAAGCGTGGCAGGAGGGGGATAGCCAATGGATTTTCCAATTAATCGCTTTCATTTTAAGTACATTTTCAATCAATTTTACTATAAAATCAAGCAATTTTATAGATAATTGGGTTATTCAGTTGGGTATATCTATGTTTTTAAGTCTTTTGATTGCCTTTGTTTTAGGGTTATTAAATTATAAAAAATTGGAGGTTTTATTGAAAGAAAATTTAAACAAATAGTTTTAAATAAAAATAATAACTGGTAGATTCAACTTGTAGAAAGTTACTGGTTAAAACTATCGCCAATTTA
>JAYTUY010000302.1:0-10617 GCA_043744275.1 Saprospiraceae bacterium | reverse complement strand
AATAGCTATTGTCAATGATATGATTCAACGGTAATATTAAAATATTTTTTCACAAATTTATAAGCCATTCAGAGTATAATCTGAATGGCTTATTTAATTATAAAAAAATTATATCTATATTTTTTTTAAATTAAAATACTTTTATATCTTTGCGCTACCACTTCATTCTTGCTTACCTACAAGCGCATAAATCATTTAATAAAAACTTGCAATTAAACTTCTTTCTTTAACCATGTATTTTTTGTCTAAAATCGCTTAAACCATGAATCGTTCTAACAAAACGTTCGGAAACAGGGATTTCCGAAACTCCAACTCCAACCAAGATGAACCGAAACAAAACGAGAGCCGCATGGCATTAGTCATTGGTATTATTGCAGTAGTGCTATTAATGTTCTTTGGTTTTCAGTAGAACCCCTCAGTATTGAGCAAAAAAAAAACAGCCTCGTTTTATCAAGACTGTTTCACGCAATTTATTTCACTAAATCAATACAAACTTCAAACAAAATATGGAACGGTCGGCGATATGGTATAAATGATTATTCATATTTCACTAAAAAAACCATCAAATTTCTCGCCGACCAGAAACCACAGTAAGCACGTATGCCTTTATAAACCATTTAAAAAAAAACTCCTAAAATAAAGATTGAAAAGAAAACGGAAAGTGTAAAAGAATTTTCAATTTATGAAATTGAAAAATTAGGAAAGATTACGCCGTTTTCATGCTTATTTGAATACTTAAATAAGTTAATATCAAAAACTATACCCAATTAATGGTATTTTAAAAATTATTATAAAAATAATGTCAAACATTAATTTGCCTACCAACTCACCTTGCTCTCAATTTCGCTGAATCATGTAATCTGCATATTTCCCAATTTCATCTTTTAATAATGAAATTTCAGCTAATACTGAGGGGTATTGTGTATGATTTAATTACCTTAGTCCTGATATTGTTTTTCATCAAAAAATAAACTCTTTCGGACTATGAAAAGACTCATTAACTCATTGATTTTCAGCCTCTTATCTCTATCAATTGTAGCTCAAAAAATAGATGTAGATTCGGCTTTTATTCGTAATAATTACACAAAAAAAGAAGTGAATATCACTATGCGCGATGGTGTGAAGCTTTTCACTTCTATCTACACGCCAAAGGTTACGACTAAGAAATACCCAATTATGCTCAGCCGCACACCTTACACGGTTATGCCTTATGGAGATAAATTTAGAGCCTCTATCTCTAATCCAACGCTCGTGCGCGAGGGTTATATTTTTGTTTTTCAAGATGTTAGAGGTCGTTGGATGAGCGAAGGTGATTTTATAGATGTGCGCCCAGTAGTAGCCAATCATTCAGCAAGCAAAGACATTGACGAAAGCACAGATACCTACGACACTGTAGATTGGCTCGTCAAAAATCAACCTAATAACAATGGTAAAGTGGGTGTTCGCGGGATTTCATACCCAGGATTTTATGCTACCAATGCATTGATTGATGCCCATCCAGCAGTGAAAGCCGTTTCACCACAAGCTCCAGTGACGGATTGGTTTGTGGGCGACGATTTTCATCATGGGGGTGCATTTATGTTGATGGATGCCTTTTCTTTTTATGTCAATTTTGGTCGCCCTCGCCCGAAGCCTATCAAGCCCGAAGACATCAAGCCCGTTGATATAAAATTTACGGATAATTATGATTTTTACTTAAAAATGGGTGCTTTACCAAATTATACAAAGAAATATACAGGCGATAGCTTGAAATTTTGGAACGACCTCATGAGCCATCCCAATATGGATGAATTTTGGAAAGCTCGCAATATTCGCCCTCATTTAAAAAATGTGAAACCTGCTGTTTTGACAGTTGGTGGTTTGTTTGATGCTGAAGATTGTTTTGGGGCTTGGCGGACGTATGAAGCCATCGAAAAACAGAATCCAGGCACTGCGGTTTCTAATAAAATATGCATGGGTCCTTGGTTTCATGGTGCTTGGGGTGGTCGTGGCGACGGTACATCTTTGGGCAACGCTTTTTTCAATTCTAAAACAACAGAGTATTTTCAAAATGATATTGAAGCCAAATTTTTTAATTTTTACTTAGCCGATAAAGGCAAAATGGACTTGCCCGAAGCCACTATTTTTGAAACAGGCTCTAATAAATGGACAACTTACGACACTTGGCCTCCTCAAAAAGCCAAATCTAAAAATATATACTTGCAAGAGAAAGGCGGATTGAGTTTTAACACCCCCTCAGTACCGACCGATTTTCACCGCAGTTTTGCCGAATGGATTAGCGACCCCGCGCATCCTGTACCCTACACGGAGGACGTACATGAAGATCGTACACGTGAGTACATGACTGACGACCAGCGTTTTGCAGCCCGCCGTGCGGATGTGGTGGTGTACCAAACTGAACCTTTGACCGAAGATTTGACCGTAACGGGACCCATTGATGCTAATTTGTTTTTCTCAACAACGGGTACTGATGCTGATATAGTTGTGAAAGTAATTGATGTTTTTCCAGATGATGCACCGCAGTGGGAAGGCTCGAAAATACCTCAAGGCGGCTATCAAATGCTGATTAGAGGCGAAGTACTGAGGGGTCGGTTTCGCAATAGTTTTGAATTGCCAGAAGCATTTGTTCCTGAAAAAATAACTGAAGTAAAATATCAATTGCCAGATATTGCTCACACTTTTAAGAAAGGGCATCGGCTCATGGTGCAAATTCAAAGCTCATGGTTTCCGCTGGTTGATCGCAATCCTCAAAAGTTTGTAGATATTTATAAAGCACAAGATGCTGATTTTCAACGGGCTACACATCGCATTTATAGCGATGCGAAAAACGCTTCATATTTACGCCTGTCTGTATTGGAGAAGTAAATGAAAAAAGTATTTTTTCAATGCAGACAAGCTTGATTTTATTGAAAAACCCAAAAAAAAGCAGCGTTTGTAGCTTAATAGTGTTGAAATCTGTACTTTTGCGAAATAATGATGTTGTCTCATTATTATTCATACATACTATCCAACACTATAATTCAAGAAGAAAAGAATGGCTAAATCAAAAATACTCGGCGACGACCCTCGCAACCCAAAACTTGTGGGCATATTACTGCTTTTTTTAGCATTGTACTTGTTCATCGCTTGTTTTTCATATATTTTTACTTGGAAAGAAGATCAAGACAAAGTCTGGCAATTCCAGTTCGACCTCATCTTTCAAGATATTGAGGTGAGCAATTGGTTGGGCAGATTGGGTGCAGTCGTTTCGCATTTTGTTATGTATTGGCTCTTCGGCTTACCGTCTTTTTTCATCATTTACCTCATGCTGCAATACGGTTTGGGCATCATCAACGAAGTGCCTTTGAGCCGTTTTCGCAATCGCTTGCGCACCTCTATTATGTGGATGGTAGGCTTGTCGATACTCGCAGGCTTTCTTTTTTATCGCTCGGATTTTGCTGTTGGCGGCAATTTTGGACGGTCGGTTAGCGGGTGGTTGATGAATTTTGTAGGCGTTATTGGCACTTTTCTCTTGGTTTTGTTCATTATTCTCTTCCTCATTATCTGGACTTACAACCCTGATCTTAAAGGTTTAACACCTCAAACAGCCTTTTCGCAACTCAAATCCGCCATTTTAGGGCTTTGGGATGAACGATACAGCAATGGTGGATTTTCCCCTCGAAGCCTCACTGTTATGCCCAAAGAAAAAACAGGGAGGAAAGATATTATCGCCACCTTTGATGAAGATGAATCTGTTTCTTTCGCGCCTGTCAAAGCAGGTGAAAGAAGCCTTATTGAAGAAGCTCTGGACTTACCCCCCTCAGTATCAGCCCCTAAATCTAAGCTTTCGCTTGACGATGATGATGATGATTTGGAAATAACTGCTCCAAGCATTCCTACTTCAAAAACTAGCTTAAAAGTAGGCGAAGCTGAATTGGAAATTGAAGAAATCAACCTCCCTACCCCCTCAGTATCTGACACTTCGGGCAGCGTAGAAGAGCATCATAAATCACCGTTAGGCATACAAGGTGCTTTATTTTCAGAAAAACCTTATGGCGATATTTCTACTCCTTATGATCCGACTTTGGATTTATCGGGTTATGAATATCCTGTTTTACCGCTTTTAGATAGCTACGAAGATCAAAAAGTAGAGATAGATAGGGCTGAATTAGAAGCCAATAAAGATCAAATCATTGAAACCCTGCTCAATTATAAAATTGAAATTGTTAAAATTCGAGCGACAATTGGACCGACGGTGACGCTCTACGAAATTATTCCTGCACCTGGCGTCCGTATTTCAAGGATTAAAAACTTGGAAGATGATATTGCTTTGAGCCTTGCGGCTTTGGGCATTCGGATTATTGCGCCCATTCCAGGTCGTGGTACAATTGGTATCGAAGTGCCCAATAAGAGTAAACAAGTCGTTTCGCTGCGCGAGGTTTTGGCAAGTGAAAAATTCCGCCGTTCGGATATGGAATTACCAATTGCTTTGGGTAAAACCATTTCCAATGAGGTATTTGTAGCAGATTTGGCGAAAATGCCCCATTTATTGATTGCAGGAGCAACTGGACAAGGTAAATCAGTTGGTATCAATACTATTTTATGTTCGCTTTTATATAAAAAACACCCTTCTCAACTCAAACTGGTCTTGATTGATCCTAAAAAAGTAGAGTTGTCGCCTTATTCAAAAATTGAAAATCACTTCCTCGCCTATTTACCAGATCAACTCGAACCGATTATCACTGACACCTCAAAAGTGGTGCAAACACTCAATTCGCTTTGTATCGAAATGGATAAACGCTACGATTTGTTGAAAAAAGCGCAAGCAAGGAACATTAAAGAATACAACGAAAAATTCGTCGCTCGAAAACTGAATCCTGAAAAAGGACATGATTTTATGCCGTTTATTGTCTTAGTGATAGACGAATTTGCGGATTTAATCATGACGGCGGGTAAGGAAATAGAGTTGCCGATTGGTCGTTTGGCGCAATTGGCGCGGGCAGTCGGTATTCATTTGATTATTGCTACTCAACGCCCCTCAGTCAACATCATTACGGGTGTTATCAAGGCGAATTTCCCTGCGCGTTTAGCTTTTAAGGTGACTTCAAAAGTGGATTCACGCACTATTTTGGATACGAGCGGCGCGGAGCAATTAATCGGTAGAGGTGATATGCTTTTGACATCCGGTTCGGATATTGTACGGATTCAATGCGCTTTCGTGGACACGCCCGAAGTGGAGCGCGTCATCAATTTTATCCATGAACAGCCAGGCTATGCCACACCGTTCTTCTTACCTGAATACAATTTGGAAGGTGGCGAAGGCGGCAAAGTAGGTGCTGTAGATATGAACGACCTTGATGATATGCTCGACGATGCCGCCCGTTTGGTCGTCCAAAATCAACACGGCTCAACATCCATGATTCAACGCCGCTTGAAACTTGGCTACAACAGAGCAGGACGTATTATGGATCAGCTCGAAGCTCTTGGCATCGTTGGACCCAATGAAGGCTCAAAGCCTCGCGAAGTCCTTTTTCATGACGAAATGGAATTATTGCGTTTTTTACAAGAGTTGAAAGCGAAGAAATTTGGTTTGTGATACCCCCTCAGTATTTGCGTAGCTATTTCATTTTTTGATTATCTACACCATGCCTGTTCCATTATTTTTCTTTCCTTTTTTTAAATGCAATTATCTTTGTAAAAAAAAGCAATGACAACAATAACTATTCAATTCGACGATACAACAAAGCTTAAGAAAATCTTCGATTTTTTTAAGCGTTTAAATGTACCTTTTCAAATCTTAGACACTAAAAGTGAACCTGAAACGCTTTGGGAATCACATGTTCACGCTATTATGGGTATTAATCCTTTATTATCAGACAAATTTAACAATAGAAAAGCAATATAAATATTTAGGTATATTGGAAGAAGAATTATCTAAATTAATTCAGCCTTTGAAAATTTCAAGAGAAGGAAAATTTTGGGTGGGAATAAAACCAATATTTGCGAAATGGATAAGTAAAATATATAAACTTTTCTTTCCTCTAAGCATAGCTTTTGCTGTTGCCATAAAACTATTTATAGAGATGTTTTATGATCAGTGATTCCAAAAGTTAACTTTTTGGGTAGATTTTGTGCTGTGCTTGGTCATTTTGATAATCACGATAATGTATACATATTGGCAGAATAGAGGTAGAAAGCAAAAATGATAATGTAATCTTTACCAACGGATAACTAACCTTTTTTATCGTAGCCCAAGCGAAATCAATGACTATCTAAGTAAATGGTTAAAATTAAAAGCAGAAATTATAGATTGTATGTTTTCATGAAAGGACACATTATAAGCTAAATTTTAAACATATTGTAAACTTGGACAGAATAAAAGGCTATAATTCGGTTAACCTAAAATTAGGGTATTCAATGATAGAAATTAGAAGTCCGAAAGATTTAATAAATTATGGAAATGACTAAAAAAGAAAAAACTTATGACGCTGTCAAAATGATGCGCGAAATAAGAGATAAAATCACTTCTGAAACTCAGAACATGAGTTTTGCCGAATTGAAAGCTTATATTCAAAAACAACTTGCAGAAAGTAAATTGAAACCCATAGGACAATAACTCCTTTAGTCTTTGATTGCCCAACTGAGGAGGTATCTCAAAAGAAATCGAGATACCCCCTCAGTAAAGAACATGAAAAAAGCCATTCCAACATATCGGAATGGCTTTTTTAATGCTTTATACTGAGGGGGTGCTTAATCCCTATGTTTTCTTATTCTTCTTTTTAGCCGCAGGGAAAAGAATATTATTCAAAATCAAGCGGTAGCCTGGAGAGTTCGGGTGGAGGCTCAAATCCGTTTCGGGATCTTCTACAAAATGGCGATAATCTTCGGGGTCGTGACCGCCGTAGAAAGTGAAAAAGCCTTGACCCATGACGCCATGCAAATACCGTATTTCATTATAAGGCTTGGTTTCGCCTAAGACCAACACATCTTGTTTGACGAATTGCTTATTGAAAGCGGTGGTTTGACCCATAAAACCTTTTACCGTTTTTGTATGATTTTGAGTGAGCATGGTGGGAATCGGATCCCATTTAGCTGAGAAATCAAACAGGGTAAAATAATCTGTTTCAGGTGCTTGCGGGCGACCATAATTGTGGTCAACGGTAGAAAATTCATACTCCATCGGGTCTTTTATCAACTGAAAATCCTTGAAAGCGAATGTTTTTGAAAAATCCAATTTCTGTTGAGCATTAGGGTCGGCAGGGTCGCCGTCGTACATTTGAGCGCATATATCCAAGCCTTCCGCCGCGAGGGCAATGTCGTAACTATCCGTAGCGGAACACATCGCGAACATAAATCCACCACCTGAAACAAACTCTTTGATACGTTTCGCTACCGCTAATTTACATTGCGAAACCTTAGCAAATCCTAAGGCATGAGACAATTCCTCAGCCTTGCGTTGGTTCTCGCGATACCAAGGCGTATGCCCATAATTGCGATAAAATTTACCATATTGACCTGTAAAATCTTCGTGATGCAGGTGAAGCCAATCATAAAGTGCCAGTTTGCCATCCATGACTTCTTTATCATAAACGACTTCAAAAGGGATTTCAGCATATGTCAAAACCATCGTGACGGCATCGTCCCAAGGTTGCACTTTTTTACCTTTCATATCCGTGTCGGGTGTATAAACGGCAATTTTAGGAGCGACTTCGAGCTTCATATCCTCCATATTCACTTCGGGATTCTGAATCTCTCGTTGAATATTGGCAAATTCAGCATCAGAAATCACTTCATAACTAACATTGCGAGTTTTACATTCTTTTTCAAAAGCCAAACTATGGGGGAAAGCAAAACTACCTGAGCGATAGTTCAAAAGCCAATGGGCTTCTACACCTTTCGATAGCACCATATAAGTGATGCCGTAGGCTTTGAGATGCTCTTTTTGTTTCAAATCCATCGGCAACAACATCACCGCCGCTTGACTTTGAATGAGATAAATAATTGAAAAACAAAGGATTACGAATATTCTTTTCATCTTATTAAAAAATTTTGAAAATTTAAACTTGAAACTAATCCAATTCATCAAAAAATGATTCAAATACTGAGGGGGTATCATTTTTATTAAAAACGGATTTTTATCTTAAAAGATTTTCCAAAATTAATTTAAAAGAGAATATGGGGGAAAAAAGTTTCAATTTAGTTCGTTATTCGTTATTCGTTATTCGTTAGCTGGCAACGAATAACGAATAACGAATAACGCTCACGTTTTCCGATGTTTCTTTTTGGCAGCAGGAAAAAGGATATTATTCAAAATAAGGCGATAGCCTGATGAATTGGGATGCAGGCTCAAATCCGTCACGGGGTCATCGACGGAATGTTGATAATCTTCGGGGTCATGACCGCCATAGAAGGTGAAAAAGCCTTGACCCATCACGCCATGCAAGTAACGGACTTCGTTGTAAGGCTTCGTTTCGCCAAGAACAATCACATCAGATTTGAGGTATTGCTTTTTAAAAGCGGTGGTTTGACCCATAAAACCTTTGACGATGCGCGTATGATTTTGAGTGAGCATGGTCGGCACTGGATCCCATTTAGCGGAGAAATCGAAGAGCGTGAAATAATCCGTTTCGGGGCTTGAAGGGCGATTCATATAATTGTCGATACTTGAAAATTCATAGACATATGGGTCTTTCATCAATTGAAAATCCTTGAAAGCGAATGTTTTAGTAAAATCTAATTTCTCTTGAGCATTGGCGTCAGCAGCATCACCATCGTACATGGATGCGCAAATATCGACGCCCTCAGCCGCAAGGGCAATATCATAACTATCGGTAGCTGAACACATGGCGAACATAAAACCACCGCCTGCAACAAATTCTTTTATTTTTTTAGCAACCGCCAATTTGCATTGCGATACCTTCGCAAAACCAAGCGCATGAGCCAAATCTTCTGCTTTGCGCTGATTGTCGCGATACCAAGCTGTTGTGCCATGACTGCGGTAAAAACGCCCATATTGGCCTGTGAAATCTTCATGATGCAAGTGAATCCAATCATAAAGGGCTAATTTTCCTTCAATTACATCTCTATCATAAATGGTGGTGTAGGGAATTTCGGCATAATTCAAAACCATCGTGACGGCATCGTCCCAGGGTTGAACTTGCTGCCCTTTTATAGTTGTTTCAGGCGTATAAACGGCGATTTTAGGCGGCACTTCCAATTTCATGTCCTCCATATTCGTTTCAGGATTTTGGATTTCACGCTGAATATTGGCAAATTCAGCATCTGAAATGACCTCATAACTCACGCCCCTTGTTTTACATTCTTTTTCAAACGATGGCTTATGCGGAAAAGTGAAACTGCCCCCTCGATAGTTCAAAAGCCAATGCGCTTCTACATCTTTTTGAAGCACCCAATAAGTCATGCCATAAGCTTTGAGGTGTTCTTTTTGTTTCAAATCCATGGGGAGTAGGATGTGTGCAGCATGTATATGAGCGACGGCGACAGCGCATAATATAAAAGAAGCGAATACCTTTTTCATTTGTGTCAGTTTTTTGATAAATATACAAAAAATATGCTTTAAGAGAAAACAGAGGGGAGCTGCGATGTTGTTTGCGACAAGCAATTTAAAAAGAAATATATTGAAAAGCAAATGAGCGAGATTTAATACAACGATTGAAGCATTATTTTTGGAAAAAATAACGGGAATAAGTTACTTTCGTTTTGACTTTTAGTCAGAATATAATAACTACTTAGGTGGTTGCCCCGAAGGGGCTGAATATGGGTAGTGACAGAATATAAAGGTTTAAAAATCACTTTTCACAATCAAACGCTTTGGACTCGACTATGACAGTATTTGTTTTTCTTATTGCAGTGGTTGTCGGCGGCATTGCCGCTTGGCAGATTTTTACTTGGGTTTATGGCAATAAATTGCGTGACAACAGCGATAAAATTCGTCAAGAATCCACTGTTTTGCTCGAACGCATAGAAAAGGTATGTAAAGTAGTGGTGGCAGAAGGTTATTTCTCTGAAATATATGACCACAATAGCCATCAGGAGTTCCTCTTGTTTTGGAATACGCATAAAAAAGCCCTTATCGTTACTCGGGCGAAGGTATCAGTGGGATTTGATTTTGCTAAAATGAAAACGCGTAGAGACCCTACTTCGCGTAAATTAATCATCGAGCAAATGCCCCCTGCGGAGGTGCTTTCTATTGATACGGATTATAAATTTTATGACATCAACCAAGGCTGGTTGGGTAAATTTAAACATGAAGAATATACAGAAATGCTTTCTGAAGCCAAGCGCATCATGAATGAAAAAGCCCTTTCAAGTGATTTGCCTGCTATTGCCAACCGCCAAGTCAATGTCATGATCAATCAATTGGCTGCTACGATGAATTGGGAATTGGAATTACCGATGTTGCTCACACCAGTTGTTCAACAACAGCAACTACCCTTTGCCGAATCGGCAGATTTTGAAGAGTTGCCACCAGTTTGAGTTGAGAATTATGAGTTGAAAGTTGAGAGTTAGGCCAAACTCTCAACTTTCAACTTTGTTGTCCGACATTAAGTTTTGACCATTCATAGCGACAAAAAGATTTGCCCATACTTATTACATACTTAAAATATTACCTTTAAG
>JAYTUY010000301.1:0-10662 GCA_043744275.1 Saprospiraceae bacterium | reverse complement strand
GTTCCATTCAAAAAATATTGACCGCTTGAAGGCGTATCTAAACAGCCCAATAAGTTCATCAAAGTGGATTTTCCTGAACCTGAGGGACCCATCAAAGCCACATATTCATTTTTAAAAATTTGTAAACTGACCGACTTGAGGGCGTTGATGGTATCCGCACCCATGATGTAGGTTTTCCGAAGGTCTGTAATGTCTATTATTTTTTCCATAAGTTATAAATCTATTACTTTTGGTACTTTGAAATGTGTTTTATTATGATCTGGTGCATTATTAAGAGCATCTGATTGTGACAATTGATTTTTAACAACATCTTCTCTCAAAATACTCACTTCTTCGTTGATATAAACAAGCGGCTCGACCCCCTCAGTATTCAGCTCTTCCAGCTTCTCTACCATCGTCAAAATATCGCTCAAGCTGCCTTGCAATTTTTCACGCTCAGCTTCTGTCAATTCTAAACGGGCTAAGTTTTCAAGTTTCAAAATTAGATTTCTATCTGCTTTCATATCAATTTATTAGATGATTAAGTTTAAAATAAGGATGAATCTGCTTGAAATAGCAATTTTAAATAATTTTAGTATCTGGGTAAGTGCCTAAATGCGTCCTGCGAACGCCCATTTTTCTATCTTCAAAATACATTTTCAAAGCAAAACGGCTGGAGGCAAAAGCGATTTCACGCCACGGAATCTCCCCCTCAGTAAAAAGCTCGATTTCGATGCTTTCTTCTGTTAACGAATAATTTATATCGACTAATTCTACTAAGAAATGCAAATGTACTTGATTGACTGGCAATACATTAAAAACAGTGTGCAATCCTATCATTTTGGCATTGCCATTTGTCTCTTCTACTAACTCCCGAACTGCGCCATGCTCTACAGTTTCATCATTTTCCATGAAGCCGCCCGGTATATTCCATAAGCCATATTGTGGCTCGATACCTCGTTTACAGAGCATCACTTTATCTTCCCAAATAGGTAAGCAACCGACTATAATTGTTGGATTTTGATAATGAATGGTTTTACAAACAGGGCAATGATAGCGGGAAATATGCTCCCCAGGCAAATCGCCGTGTTGGACAGGGTTTCCACAATTTGAACAAAATTTCATGTATTCTAATTTTATAACTTTAACGAAAAGGCACATAATAATACATAGATTTTTTCAAAAAGAGAAAAACTATGTATTATATGTGCCTTCGGAAAACACATATTTTTTTTAAACACATAGGAGCATAGGGCACATAGTTTTTTCTATGTTTTCTATGCTCCTATGTGTTTAAAAAAATATGTGTTAAAGAATATTATGCATAAGCACAAATAATAGCACCCATTATGGTCAAAGTGATAGCCCAATAGGCAGCATTGACAAGTATATATTTCGTGCTTTTACGCTCAAACAAAGCATTTGTACCCATAATTGGCAACATAAAAAAGAGACTCATAATAAAACCATGCAAAGCACCATGTTTTAAAGTGCGGAAATTGGTACCATATTTTGCCATTACAGAAGACAACATTTGCCCTACTTCTGAATTAGGATCTTTCAGCCCAGGCTCATTAGCCACCATAGAATAGAGTCCCATTTGATGAATGGTCGTGGGCAACATGCTTCCTGCTAATAAAAAACTAAGCAAAAGACTAAGCCCAAAAACGACTGGCATACTTCTATTACCTGGTATGGTAGAGTCTACACCAGTAGCTTGTTCCCAAACTTTTCCCATCACTTTTGGGTTATACCACACAAAACCCACGAGGGTCGGTACTAAAGCTGCGATGACGACAGCTATAAAGTTAATATTCGTCATTTTGATTAAAATTGTTTAAAGTGAAAAAAAATTGTTTAAAATTGAGTATTTAGTTTTAAAATTGTAGAATTTCGTTCCCAAAGATAAACAATTTGTTGAAATACTGAGGGGGTACAGACATTTTTTTTAATAAAAAAAACAATTTTAAGAAATTTAAATAAGCAAGTGATGAATTTTAAGCCATTTCCAATTTTAAAAACCGAACGGTTGGTTTTAAGGCAATTATCAGAAAATGATAGTACAGCCATTTTTTTATTACGCTCTGATGAGGAGGTGAATAAATTTCTTGATAGACCTAAAGCGCAAAGTTTGGATGAAGCAGCAGCATTTATCAACAAAATAAACAAGGCAATTGAACGAAATGAAAGCGTTTATTGGGCTATTTCTTTACAAAATAGTGCTGAATTGATTGGGTCAATTTGTCTGTGGAATTTTTCAAATGACCCATTAACTGCTGAATTGGGCTATGAATTAATTCCAAATTTTCAAGGTCAAGGCATTATGAATGAAGCAATAAAAGCAGTACTTCAGTATGCCTTTGAAATAATTGAATTGAAAACTATTGTTGCCTACACGTATAAAGACAATAAAAACTCTATTAAATTGCTTGAAAAAAATGGATTTAAATGGGAGATTGATAAAATTGATGAAGACCGTTTGAACAATCTCATTTATTCATGTTATGCAGAGGTTCAATGCACAGATTAATACAGATTAATGCAGATTAATACAGAATATTATTAAAAAAATAACCCCTCAGTATTTGACAACTGAAGGGCTATTTTTTTATGTAATAATGAAAATGATTATGGCTTTTTCACCTTATCAAAATCACCTGCTTTGAAAATACTGATTTTAGAAGGATCAAGATATTTTTTAATCGCATTATTGACATCAGCCACTGTCAATTTGGCGATTTGCTCTTCAAATTTTGCATCATATAGCAAGGTGCGATTGATGAAAAGATAAGAGCTGAGGGTACGCATCAATTGCTTATCATTCGAGCGACCTACTAAGCGAGCTTGAGCGATTGATTTTTTAGCATCATCTAATTCCGCTTGTGTGATGCCTTCTTTCATCAATTTCGCCATTTCTTCCTTGAATGCTTTCTCTAATTTTTCAACATTTTCAGGAGCATAAATAGCAAAGCCTTGAAAACCAGCCACTTTATCCAAAGGATCAGCGGTAAATCCTGAGCCGACACCATAACTTATGCCTTCTTTTTGACGAATTCGATTAGCCAAACGGCTGCTTAAACCACCACCGCCTAATATATAATTGCCTACCCAAGTCGGTGCATAATCTATATCATCATCTTTCATCGGAATATTAGCTCCAGCTACGAATAAGGCATTGGCTTTATCGGGCGTTTTGATGGATTCATTCGCCGATTTAACATCAAAGTTTTTCTTTTCAATTCGTTTGTAAGGCTTAGGACTATTCCAAGTGCCTAATCCCTCAGTCAAAATCTTCTTGGCTTTTGCATCATCAAAATCGCCGATGATAGAAATAGTGGCATCGCTGGCACCATAAAAATCCTTTGAAAATTGCTTAACATCAGCCAATTTAATAGCTTTCAATGCATCAATTTCCTCTTGCATAGTAAGAGTGTAGCTGATATGCCCCTTTGGATATGGGTTCATATAACGGTCTTTTGCTTGAAAAGCAAGGGCTTGCGGGTCGCTGAGTTGTTGTTCAGTAGCGGCTAATTCTTCTTGACGCAATTCCTCAAATTCTTTTTCAGGGAAAGTTGACCCCCTCAGTATTTCAGTCACTAATTGGAGTGCTGCTGGTAAATTGTCTTTTATAGTTTCAATATTGACAACAACTTTATCTTGGCTGCCTGAGATTTGCACTGTCGCTTTGAGTTCGTCAAATTTATCTTTTATTTGCTGCTGGGTCATTTTAGCAGTGCCTTTATCGAGCATATATGAAGCCATATAGGCTGTAATGCGTTTTCCAAAAAGGCTTTTTTCATCACCAAAACGCAATGTCATGGATGCGTTGACGGTATTACCTCTTGTTGCTTTTTTCAAAAAAGCATATTTCATGACGCCTGCTGCACCGCGTTCAGTCCTTTTTTCAACGTTCGGTACTGAGGGGTCAAACACCTCTCCTTCCGACATTTGGGCTTTGCCTTTGTAGCCTTCCACCATTGCAGAAACATCGGGCGTAGATGGTATTTCAGCACGATCTGATTTGGCTTCAGGAATAAAAACACCGATAGTGCGATTAGTCGGCTTAAAATATGCTTTCGCCACGCGGTCAACATCTTTTGAAGTTACTTTTTCAACATTATCACGCGTGATGAAAAACATACGCCAATCGCCTAATGCAATGTACTCACTTAATAGTGTACCTGTAACTTCCGAGTTTCTATACGCTTGTTCTAACTGCTTTAAAATTTGTGTTTTTGCTCGTTTTACCTCTTCTTCACTGAGGGGGTTCGTTGCTAAATCATCCAACGATTTGAGTAAAATAGACTTAGCTTCATCGAGACTTTGCTCTTTACGAACATCCGCTCCGAAATAGACAAACCCAGGGTCTTTGGTCTGAAATGCAAAACTACCGACGCCAGATGCTTTATTAGCGGAGACAAGATTTTTATACAACCGCCCCGAAGGATTATCAGTAAGGGATTCAGACAATATATTAATGGCAGCAAAATCAGGATGTGAACCTGATGGAATATGATAGCCAGCCGAAGTCACTTGCAAATCACCTACACGGCGCAAAATAACATTGCGCTCGCCATCTTGAATCGGCTCAGTTGACCATGTATTGGGCAAAGCTCTTGTCGGTTTGGCGATTGAACTAAAATATTTATCAATGAGTTTCAACGTTTTAGCCTCATCAATTTTACCTGCTACTAATAACACAGCGTTATCAGGCTGATAAAAGCGATGGAAAAAAGCTTGTAAGTTTTCAATCGGCACATTTTCAATATCTGAGCGGTTGCCAATGGTTGATTTGCCGTAGTTGTGCCAAAGGAATGCCGTTGATATAACGCGCTCAAATAATACACCAGAAGGGTCATTTTCACCTGACTCAAACTCATTACGCACCACCGAAAACTCGGTATCCAAATCTTTTTTCGCAATATAAGAGTTAATCATTCTATCGCTTTCAAGATCTAAAGCCCATTCGAGATTGTCGTCAGAAGCTGAGAATGTTTCGTAATAATTGGTTCTATCGAGCCAAGTTGTGCCATTGAAGCGCGCGCCGCGTTGTTTGAACTCACTCGGAATATCTTTGTGCTTGGGCGAACCCTTGAAAACCATGTGTTCGAGTAAATGCGCCATACCCGTCTCGCCATAGCCTTCATGTCGGCTGCCGACGATATAAGTGATGTTGACAGTCATCGTTTGTTTGGAAGCATCGGGAAACAACAGCACTTTCAAGCCGTTATTTTTGAGCTTGTATTCAGTAATGCCTTCTACGGAAGTTGTTTTTTCAATGTTAGCTGGCAATTGTGCAAAAGCAGAAAATGCTATTGCCATGAACAAGCCCGTGAAAGCGCGTTTTGAGAAAGTACGCATAAAAAATTTCATTTTTAATGAATTTAAGTTAAAAAAATTAGAATGATTGGTTTTCCCCGAAGGTATTTTTTGAAAAATAATGCCTAAAAGTAGCTTAATTTGAAGACTTTCAATTGGCGTTTTTAGACTAATAGATATAAATTTCCGATAAATTGTTTTGAAAAACTTGTTTTGTATATAGAAAAAAACCGCCAAATGCGAATCGCTTTGGCGGTCACTGAATTTCCATCGGGGAATAATTGCTTATTCTGATTTGAAAGACAGAAATACTGAGAGGTGGTTGCATTTTTTTTTATTGAATTAGGATTGGTGGGATGAGAAGGATGTTTAAGGATTGGGTAAATGCTGTTGGCATATCCTTAAACATCCTTATCATCCTGCCAATCCTAATTCTATTTTAACCGCTTCAAAACCTTATCCCAAATTTGCTCATAAGTGACGACTTCCAACTCAGAAGTCAAGCCTCGATAATAGAAAGGGGATTCCTGTAAGCGGGCAATATATTTTTCTGTATTGGAAAGGTTTTCAAATTTAAAATCTGCTTTAGACAATTGTTGCAGCAAGCGGATGAATTGAATGAGTCGATAAAACTCTTCTTTTTTCAACTGCCGATTAGCATAATTTTTCAATCGTTCAATCAATTCCGAAGCGTTCGTGTATTGTTTTTGTTCTAAATGAAACAATATTTGAGCAATAATGAGAAAAATGGTGAATATTCGCAATTCTTTAGGATATAAAATCGGGTCATTCAAAAACTTAGAAATTTTGAAAGTTCGACGATTTTGACGTTTCAAAATTGGATTGTCATCACCATGCACTTCTATCACATAGTTCAAATAAACTTCATAAACTTTCCATTTTTCACGCTCTTCAAGCCCTAATTTTTTGAAACGGGTATGCGCCGAAGCCTTTGTCAAAATGGCAATAGCGTTGATAAAATTCTCAGTATGCATGGCTAAAAGGAAGTAATATTCGAGGAATGCAAACCACATATCGCTACCTTCAGGGAAAGAAGTCAAGCATTTTTCTGCATTGATTTTACCGCGTTTATAGTCTTTAAGATGTAAAAATGCTGACATTTTTTTCAATTGAAATGTCGCCATTTTTTCTTCTTGATAATACGTCGGGTTGTCTTTCATATACTGTTCCGCACGGCTACAAACCTCAATCATAGCTTCATAATCCTGCAACATTTCGTAGCGATAAGTCCAAACCAAGTACATATTATAGACAATAATCGGCGAATCATACACCTCCGATAGACCAATCAAAGCATCGCAATAAGTATCAATGCGTTCTTTCAAATCAAAATTTTCAGTCACTGGACGAAAATAATTCATCATGACACGCTGAAACAATTCTTCGGAACGAATTTCAGCATCCAAAATATCTTTATATTGCTTAATATATTGATCATATTCTTCATACTCTTTTTCCTCCTCTACTTCAGATGAATACGTGCGCAAAATGCGTGAGCAATTGACAATCAAATCAGCAAATTTATACTTCAAAGCAGTGGTCAAAATCTGACGTGCCAAAGTCGCTGCCGTAAAAGTGGCTTCATTGGCTAATAGTATTTTGACAAGCGTCCACTCTTTGTTGCATGAATAATATGCGCGGTCGTATCCCGAAGTATCAGGCAAGTTGACATCGAGGAAAAACAGGGTGTTGAGCAATCGTTTTCTGAAACGGCTTTTGAGCTGGCGATATTTATCGTCGGTAGGGCTACACTCATAAAGGAATGTGGCAGCGTCGCGATCATTACGGAATTTACCCGCCATGAGTGCTTCGTAAAACTCGTTGAATTTACTGTTTTTGTTTTTCAGCGAGTAATCGTCAAAAATTTCAATCTTTTTGACTTTCTTTTTGGTGACAATCTTGGAGATTTCTATGAGGTTCTTCATCTTCTCTATTTTCGTGACATAAAATTAGGTGATTTCTTATCCAAAAGTCAAGTTTTTATGTCACAAATGTAAATTATTTTTTGATTTAATATTTATTTAACAGTTTTTATATTTAAGTATTTGATAAAAAATTATGATTAAAATATTGATTATCAATGTTTTAAAGATAATTTATTAACTAAAATATATGGCGATTAAAAATACCCTAATTTAAGTATAAAATTATCTCAATTTGACACAAATGTTTGTGAACAGATAATATGCTTTATTTGTGACGCAATTTTTATTTTAATGTTTCAAAAATGACGGTAGTTTTTTAAATAAATTGGTCAACCGACTGACATCGATTGACCAATTTAATTTCAAATTTCAAATTCAAAAATTTCAAAATTCCAAAATTCAAAATTCCTAATTCCTAATTCCTAATTCTCATTATTCCTAATTAAATTAAAACACCCCCCTCAGTATTTCATGCTTCAAACCGATGTTTTCAGGATTGACGTTGAGTTTTTGTTGCAATATAGTAGCGTAAAGGCTTCTAAAATCATATTGATGTTTCAAGTCGCCATTTTCTAAAGTGCTGAGGTTCGGATTTTGACCAATTATTTGCCCTTTAGTGCTGCCGCCGATGATGAAAACAGGTGCCGCCGTGCCATGATCCGTTCCGCTGCCATTATCTTTTGCCCGACGACCAAATTCACTGAAAATCATCACCGTAACATTATTCATCAAACCGGCTGTTTTCATATCATCATAAAATGCTTTGACCGATTCCGACAACTCAGTGAGAAGGCTTTTATGTTTTCCAACTTGCCCAACATGGGTATCGAAACTGCCCAAACCTGTATAATAAACATTGGTCGCCAAGCCCCCTTTTATCATTTTAGCCATCCATTCAAGGTTTTTAGCTAAACCATATTTGGGATACTGAGGGGTCTGTGTTTTAGATTTTTCAAGTGCTTTTTTAATTTGGTCAGAACCTTCAAATGAATTAATCATCAATTTTCTGACAAAATCCAGATTGGGGTTTTCATCCAATGGATCGACATTATTTTCTGTTAAACCTTTCAATTGCTTTTCAAATCGCTGAGGGTCTTGCATGGTTAAACAGTGGTTGATTTGACCCCGCAAAGCTGGGTTTTCAATATTATCCAAATTGAGTGCACCCAAAGCATCTTCAGGCTGGCAAGTAGCATCCAAATAACGACCAAGCCAACCTTTTGATAAGTATTCTGTGGAGTTGCTGCCCGTTTGCCATATTTCTATGCTCCTAAAATGCGAGCGGTTCGGATTCGGATAGCCGACATTTTGAACCACTGACAAGTCGCCCGCTTGTTGAATATCATAAAAACCTTTCATGCTCGAATGCCAGCCCATGCCGCCCGTTGCCTTTAAAACCAAGTCTTTTGGTATAGCAATGTTCGGACGGAGGTCGTAATACTGAGGGGTATCGTAGGGAATAAATGTGTTCAGACCATCATTGCCACCATTCAGTTGAATGACCACCAAAGTATTTTTATTGGATTGAAAATTATTATACAACTCCTGACGCGGCATCGCTGAAAGGAATTTCGGTAAAAATAGCGTACCGCCTGCCGTTGTACCGACCAATCTAAGGAAATCTCTTCTTGATGTTTTCATATTATTTGACATTTAATAAACTTGAAATTCAGGTGATTTCATCACGTACTCAGCCAAGCGCGTAACCGCTTGCGTAGCGTTTGTTTCTGAAGGTTTAAAATCATATTTAAGGATTTGTTCCATATCGGTTTGCATATCTTTACTGACATTAAAAACCAAGCGATCCGTTAGGCTTTTGATAATATCTTTATTGTTTTTCAAGGATTTATCCCAATTAATTTCAGGCATTTTATCAGCGTCCATTGTGTTTTTACCGAATATATTTTCCTCTGAAACCTGCATTTCATCCATTGCCATGTCCTCTTTTTTAGGTCTTTTAAAAGCAAACGCTTCTAAACTTTTACCATTGCTCAAAGTCCCCACGATGCTGACGCGTTGAATAAGTTTTTGAGAACTCAACCATGATTTGCCTCCATCCCACCCTTTCACATTCGGCGGATTGAGCAAAACCATGCCTTGTCCATTAAAATATGACACCAGTCTTTTCGCTTGAGGCAATGGCAATTGAAATTCATGATGGGTTTGCAAAATGAAGGTCAAGGGGTCTTTGATTTTTTCACCTGCACTTTTCAAAAATCGCTCATCACGCACCATTTTTTCAATGAAAGGCTTGATTTCAAAATTTTGCTTCTTTAAATATTCAGCATATTCATTGACCATTAATACTGAGGGGGTATCCGAAACGAAGTATTTTAACAGTTTTTCTGTCAAGCGATGTGCCGCTTTGGGTTGTTGAAAAATAAGGTCAATAATATCATCGGCTTTCCAATTGCCTGTTTTGCCCATGTATGTTTTAGGTGAATTGTCTTCCCAAATTTTATAGTACCGCCCGCCTTCATCGCTCATATTCAGCCCAGCCAAAGCCCTTGCGCCTTCTTTAATATCCCCCTCAGTATAATTGCCTACTCCGAGCGTAAAAAGCTCCAAAAGTTCACGACTAAGGTTTTCATTGGGCGTTTTTGCTCTATTTTGTTGATTATCCAAGTAAGAAATCATGGCATTATCGTATAAAATGCTTTTAGTCAACTCTTTGAAATTGCCAAAAGCATAATCCCTAAAAAGCTGATTTTGACGATACATTGACCATGTCGATTTTACTTTTTGAAAACCGCTGACAAAATGATTGTGCCAAAAAAGCACCATTTTCTCCCTCAAAGGATATTCATCTGTTTGCATTTTATTCATCCACCAATACGAAACGCCCATGTTGCGCATCGCTTCCATGACGACATAAAGCTTTTTTTTATCCTCGTCCATATCCTTCAATTGACGATATTCCTTACGGTTTTTAGGCGCATTTTCAAGAAAAGCAGGTATTTGAGTATCAGCAGCCGTTTGAAAACTATTCTGCAAAAAACGAGCAACACCGAATTCCCTAATTTTATCAGCTTGTTGATTAGTAAAGCCCAGCCGTTGGCTCAAAAAATATTCTTGTTTCATATTTTTTATATTATTCCAAATTCCAAATTTCATAATTCCAAATTTCAATTTCATAATTCCAAATTTCATAATTCCAATTTCATAATTCCTAATTCCTAATTCCTAATTCCTAATTCTCCTCTTTGATGTTTTTTTCAAGAAAAGGTTTAAACAATTTTTGCTTTAATATTCATTAAAAATAATTGTCAAAAAAGACAATAGAAAATACATTTAAACTATTAATTTCAGCCCCGAAACATGGGCAATGGGTAATGGGTAATGGGTAATGGGTAATGGGTAATGGGTAATGGGTAATGGGTAATGGGTAATGGGTAATGGGTAATGGGTAATGGGTAAT
>JAYTUY010000300.1:0-10696 GCA_043744275.1 Saprospiraceae bacterium | reverse complement strand
TCTTAGATTTTTGCACCGACAACGACTTAATCATTTATCTCAATTTGTCAATGAACTCAACTTGATTTCTTCTAAATAAAAGTGTACGGTAATGAATTCTAAACATTGCGATTCTCAAAAAGTTATAGCTGCATGGATAAATCATTCAAAAAAATTAGATGTTATAAAACCTCATCTGAATAATTATCTTTCTAAAAATGCAAAAAACTTAGATTCTCAGCATGTCATATCAGCATGGATAAAAAACGGAGGAAGTTTGGCAAATATAAAACCTAACTTACTTGAATACCTTGAAATAAATGCAATTCATCACCAAGCTGGTTATATTTATCATAGTTGGCTCAATGCTAATGGTGACCCAATTACTATAAAAAAGTATTTAATAATTTGGTTTTCAATATTTCAAGATGAAAATTTAGCTGCAAATATAATAGCCGCAATGAAACAAGCTAATCTTTTCGAAAAACATTTTAGAGAATTTTTGCAATCACCTAATTAATTTAAAATATTGATACCCCTTAGTATTAAGTTGGAGTCGAAGCAAAACAAGTTAGGGTGAATAAAAAAAACGAATGGATAAAATCAGAATAGAATTCTTCGATATTCAAGCTATCAAAAAAGTTGAAATTAATTGATAAAAAAAACTCAATTAGCAGGTTTCGTCAAATTCATGTCAACTTCAAACAAAAGCCTTGTAAAACGTATGTTTTGCAAGGCTTTTACCGTTCTTGAAAAATATTTTTCACCCTTAGGCAACGTTTTTTTCAAACGCCCTGTATCTTTATAGTGAATGGAAAACGCAAACTTTTTAATCCTGCTGGAGCGATGTCAAGCGAACGACAGGCTGAGCCAAGAACAATTGTATCGTCAGTATTACAACTACGGTATGACGGTTGCCAATCGCTATGCCTCGAACAGGGATGATGCGGCTGAGATTATGAACGATGCCTTCGTGCGGGCGATGCAAAACTTAGAGAAATTTAATAGAGAGTTTCCGTTTAAAGCGTGGTTTGGGAAAATATTGGTCAATTGCGCCATCAATCATTATCGCCGATTTACAGTGCGACGGCTTGATACTCAACCGATTACGTATGCAGAAGAACAATCTTATGACTCAAATGTGTTGAGTCATTTGTCGGCGCAAGATATTTTAGGTTTGGTTCAACAATTGCCACAAGCGTATCGGTTAGCATTCAATTTATACGCTATTGAAGGCTATTCTCATGCTGAAATCGGTGAAATGCTCGGCATTGCAGAAGGCACTTCCAAATCGAATCTGTTTAAAGCCCGCATGAGGCTGTGTAAAATGATAGAAGATCAACGCAACACTGAGAAAGATGATGAAGCATACCCCCTCAGTGTAAGGCGAGCAAAATAGAATTTAGAATAAAAAAAAGAACATGACTGAAAGAGAATTTGATAAATTTTTCAAAGACCGCATCGGCGACGAAGAGCAGTCTTTTGATTTTCGGACAGACGATTGGCTGGCAGCTTCGCATGAACTGGATAAGGTTTTGCCAGTGGCTGCACCCATTGTCGTGCCGCCTACTCGGCTGTTGACTTGGCATAAATGGTCGGCAGCAGCGGCTGTTATTTTTTTGGCATCACAAGTTTGGTTGATTGCTAAAATCATGGATTTGAAACATGAGATAGGCTCACTCAAGCAGGAAAACGTTGCCCTCGCGCAACCTGAGAAATCAGTCGCTCCTGAAAAACGCCTTGAAACGGTTGTTCAATACGACACGGTTTATAAATCGGTAGTGATTGAAAAGCCCCTGTTTAAAACTCAATTATTAAAAGATAATTCAACGCCTTCTCAGCTAACAGATAATAATAAGGCATTGAAAAACATGGATCTTCAATCTACTCAATTAAATTCAAAAGAACTATCTCAGAAACAATCTATTGCCGATAATTTAAATAATAAAACTCAAAATGATAATAACTCAACACCTTTAATTACCAATAAAACTCAAAATGATAATAACTCAACACCTTTAATTACCAATAATATTGACAAAACGGATACAAATAATAGCCTTGATAACAATACTATCAATGCGTTAAGAGGAAAAGATGCTTTGGCTGCGTTGCCAAATATAGGTTTACAAACTGTGAAATCCAATAGCAGAGAAACGGCTGTTTTAGATATGAGCGAATGGCTCATATTACAAAAACGCACAATTATTCAGCCAGCTCCGTTGATGACAAACGGTTGGACGCTTGGAGCGAATAGCCTATTTTTACTCAACGAATTTGGACATGACAAGACCATTTTAAATCATGGTGCTAACGTCCGCTTGGCTTATGATTTGAGAAGTAACTGGCGTTTGACGGCTGATATGGATTTTTATGGTGAATCACATCCGCATCCTGATTCTTTGGCATCTCATCATCCGCCATTTCAACCACCCTCAACTGACTATAATTTGAGTAAAGTGAATCAAAAATCAAAGAATATCGCTATCCGTATTGGAGCAGATTATGAATGGATTAATAAAAGTGTGGTTACGCCTTTCGTTGGTTTTGGTTTGACATATCAATTAAAAACTCAAAATGAAACTGAATATGAATACATGAGTCCACAGAAACCAACTATACCTGTGAAGCTTCGCAATGATGACCGTAAAGATGACAAACCGTTGTCATTGAGCTTGCGAGTGGGTGCGATGGGTAAAATATACCGCCGCTTAGGTTGGTCTGCGAATATCGGCAAAGAATTGCCATTTGGTGGCAGAACAAATCAGCTTTTGAGTGGTCAGGTGGGTTTTTCATACGCGCTTTAACATGGGTAATGGGTAATGGGTAATGGGTAATGGGTAATGGGTAATGGGTAATGGGTAATGGGTAATGGGTAATGGGTAAAATAGAATTAACAAAATATCATTTTTAAAACAAATTCATTTATTAAAAAAGCATGGATAGACGAAAATTTTTGGAGCAAATTGGCGTAGGTGCAGCATTTGCTCTCACAGCAACCTGCTTAGGTGCTTGCAAATCAAATACAGCAGTTACTCCTGTTGATTTCACTATCGACCTCAACGATTCGGCATATTCAGCCCTTAAAACAAACGGGGGATTTGTCATCAAAAACGACGCTGTCATTGCTCGCACCACTACAGGAGGGTACGCTGCTGCTACCGTCATTTGTAGCCACGAAGGTCAAAAGAAGATTTCTTACAACAGTCAAGGTCAGTGGTCTTGCTCGGCACATGGTGCCTTGTTTGATGCTACTGGCAAAGGCTTGAATGGCAATGCCTCTAAAGGTTTGACCATTTTTAAAGCTGATTTGAGTGGTACTTCATTGCATGTTTATGGTTAATTAATAAGTTCAATTAAATTAAGTAGGTAATCATAAATAATCGTTTTAATCCTTCGAGGTTTTTAAAACCTCGAAGGATTAAAACGCTGAAAATCAATGTTTTATGAGCATTTATTTGATTAGCGATTATATATGAACACCTACTTAAAAGCTGTTTTATGAGTTTTTGTAAAAAATAAATAAATTTTTTCTCTCCTACAAGCAACCCATTTTTAGAAAGCCTTGTATTAACTATTGAAATCAGAATCGAACGAATGACTTTTTGAATGACTTAACTACCTTAATAACGTTCGACTTCATTTACAATTTATAGAGTTTATAATTGACTACTCGCGGGCGACTCGTCGCTTCATTGAGCCTATTTTCTATTGAATTATTAACCGTTTTTTATCACATATTTAACTTTTAAAAATTATGAACGTATTCAAAAATTTCCTTCGGTTGGCAACATTTGTTGCACTTACATTTACAATCGCTTGTACGAAAGAAGACATCAGTACAGACCTTTTCTCTGATAGCACAACAGTTGCCCTCAATGAACTTGTTGCATCAGGAACAGGTTCAGGCGGACCGGGTACAGATTCGACACACACAAATGGCGGTGGTCATGGTGATCGTCATTGGAAAGGCGGTCACGGCGACCACCCAGGTCATGCGAAAGGTGATAGCATCGCTTTCAAAAGTTTGCCTTTAGCTGCTCAAACATACCTTTTAGCCAATACTGACACTTCAAAATTGGTTAGAATTGCAAAAATTACGCTTAAAGACAGTACTGTTCGCTACGCCGTTCGCTTGAGCGATGGCAAACATTATCATTTTGATGCCAATGGCGTTATAGTCGCTACGCCAATGGACAACCATGTATTTACTGAAATCACTTTTGCTGCTTTACCGGCGGCGGCTCAAACATACATATTATCTAAAACAACTGCTGCCAATATTTCTATGGTAATCAAAATCACGAAGCCTGATGGAACAGTAGTTTATGGGGTGCGTTTATTGGACAACACGCATTATCGTTTCGACGCTGCTGGTGCTGTTTTGGCTGCTTCAACTGGTAAGAAAAAGCATTAAGAGCATGAGCAGTACCCCCTCAGTATTTTGACTAATATTGAGTTGATTTTCAAGATTTAAGATAGTTTTTTCATACAATTTTTGCGGTAGTGAGTGATTAGATTGATGATGAATTATATTTTAAAATAATTTATAGTCAACTTATAATCAATCTTTTCACTCAACTACGGTTTTTTTGAAGATTAAAAGATAAGGTTTTGTTAATTAATTTTAGATGAGTTAAAGTATCGGTCATTTTTTTGGAGTAAGCTCTTGGAAAATGACCGTTTTTTTTGAAATTATACCCCCTCAGTATATTCACTATATTATAAATCAATTTTCACCATTTAACAGAATAAAAAGGATAATGAAAAATTATGTAATACTCGTGGTTTCCACACTTTTAATTCTCGGAAACGCTCAATCTGCAATAGCTCAACAAGCCGATTCCACTGCTATTTTTGGATATGAAGTCCCTCGTTCAGCACCTGATACGGCTCAGAAAAAGTGCTTTTTGAAAAAGCTCATTCCCCACCCTGCTTTCATACGTTTGGGCGTTGCAGGCGGCGGCATCATGTCACTGAACAGCGATAGTGAAATTGGCGGATCAACGGGTATGAGAGCAGAATATGGCTTTTCAAACAAATTTTCCCTTATAGCGGCTGCCCAAATGAATGATGAACAAAATAATACCGCCATTTCAACCATGCAAACAAGTTTGGTTGTGCATTGGATGCCTTTCAAAGCAAATCGTTTGCAACCATTTTTTGGAGCAGGATGGGGTCTTGGTTTAGATGGTTTTGGGCATTTTGGCAGAGGTGGTCGTGGTGATTTTTTTGACAATGAAAACAATCAGAATTCAGAAGATGTGCAAAACTTTGCTGTTGCCCAAACAGGCTTGAATTATGTCATTTTTAGAAGATTAATAGCGACTGCTGAAGTGGCTTATCAACTACCAATTGGTGGTACAACAAGCATCAATTCAAACGGTCTATTGGCTGCTAATTTGGCTGTTTCTTATCAATTTGGTAAACGCAAATAAGTATTTTTTATCAAAATAAAAGTAGAAGTTATTTGTTTAGCATAGTACCATGCTTAAAAAATGACTAATTTTATAAAATATTGATAATCAATTGATTGCAATTCAAATTGACGTAAGTTTAATTACTTACGTCAATTTTTTTTATTGATTATCAAAACCCTTTTCAAGGACTTCTATAACAAAAGACAAAGGTTTAGACAATATATCAGCTATATCTTCTGTCGCAAATCCCTTAGCGTGAAGATTCAGTACAGCTATTTTTATTTGGCTCTCAGCAGCTTTAGCTTGGCTCTCAGCAGCTTTAGCTTGGTTTTCAGCCTTTCTAACTTGACTTACAGCTTTTTTAAGTCTCCTTTCGGCTTGCGCTTCAACTTTTTTTAGAAGATATTCTCTAATAGTTATTGGCTCCATGATATGATCTTTAAAAATTAATTTATCAATATTCTGAGTAAAATTAATGGCTTTTTCTGAATTTTCAAAGGGGAGATAAATATTTATAAAATCTAATAGCGCATAAATCTTCTCCTCTTCTACTTTCTTTTCAACGAGCTTTTTTATCAATCGAAATTTGAGTTTTTCTAAATCATCGTCCGTTTTCAACTTGTTTTGTTTTAAGGCATGCCATGCAACTTCCAACGGAATTGAAAAAATATTGCCTTCTGGATAAGGCGGCGGATTGTCCAGCAATTTAAAAAGCGGATAAACGAAATGCACTTTAGTTCTGCCAAATTGCTGAATATATTCATCTGGACAATAATTGGGGTCTTCGTCAATCATAATAGCGAGCGTTTCAATAGGTTCTTGTAAAAAGTCGCTGATACGATAAAAATATTGAAACACCCGTCTTGAAAAAAACGGGTCAAAATAGGCTTGCACCTCTACATGCAGTAGAAAAGTTTTATGTTCTCCATTTTTGAGATACACCCGCATGAGTATATCCACAGTTCTATTTTTAGATTTCCCTTTAGGCATCAAACGTTTGAGGTCTTTATCTAAAAAATCAGGTTTATGCGAAAAGTCTATTTCATCTTCCCCTTCAGGTAGAAAAAATTGAATAAAATCTTCCCATAATAGGGGAATGATTAATTTCCACAATTCATCTTGCGAAAGGAGTCTCTTTTTGAGGTAGATGCGTTTTTCACGCTTCGGTTGTGTAGTGGGCATAGTATGTTTTATATTCAATTTTGTATGTGCAAATTTATCAAAATAAATGAAATAACAATACTTTTATTAAATAAATTTAAACTCATATTTTCGACCATCAACTAAATTACTTTATCGCATTAATCCCTCGTTTCAATCCCATTCTGTACTTTTGTTAAAATTGAAAAAACCATTTTTAACAAAATTATAAATGAGAAAATCATGACTATAAAACAACCTTTCCTTAGTATTTCCTTGTTTTTTCTACTTTTCACTACAATAAATGCTCAAAATGCACCATTCTTCGACGCTATGAAATGGCGGATGATTGGACCTCATCGAGGCGGCAGAACAGTTGGAGCTGTGGGCGTTCCGCAACAACCGAATGTGTTTTACATCGGTGTCAACAATGGTGGTGTGTGGAAAACGACTGATTATGGGAGAACTTGGATACCCATTTTCGACGACCAACCAACAGGCTCGGTAGGCGATGTAGTCGTCGCACCATCTAATCCAAATGTGTTGTATGTTGCCAGTGGCGAAGGGCTTCAACGACCCGATTTGTCGGTGGGCGATGGTGTTTATAAAACGACCAATGGCGGCAAAACATGGGTCAATACTGGCTTAAAAGAAGGGCAGCAAATAGGTGGATTAGCAATAGACCCAAAGGATGAAAACCGTGTTTTCGCTGCCGTTTTAGGGCATCCTTATGGGGCAAATACGGAGCGCGGCGTTTTCAGAACATTGAATGGTGGCAAATCTTGGGAGCGTGTTTTTTATATTGATGAAAATACAGGCGCGGTTCAAGTGACCATTGATCCTAAAAATTCGCAAATAATATATGCCGATATGTGGGCAGGGCGGCAAGGTCCCTGGGAAAATGGGGCTTGGAATGGCTCAGAAAGTGGCTTATTTAAGTCAATAGATGGCGGTACGACTTGGAAAAAACTCACTAAAGGATTGCCGACTACCCAGCAAGGCATGAGCCGAATCGGGTTTTGTATTGCACCGAGCAACTCCAATCGCTTGTATGCGACGGTGGATGCACCCCCTCAGTATGGAGGCATTTTTAGGAGCGATGATGCGGGAGAAAGTTGGACAAAATTGACAAGTGACCCTCGCTTTTGGGGTAGAGGAACGGACTTTGCAGAAATCAAAGCCGACCCTAAAAATGCGGATATTGTTTATACTATCAACGTTGTGACTTGGAAATCAACGGATGGCGGCAAGTCTTGGAATGCCTTTCGAGGTGCTCCAGGAGGTGATGATTATCATAGAATGTGGATTAATCCCGATAATACGGATATTATTTTAATAGCCAGTGACCAAGGCGCGATTATCACTGTCAATGGCGGTCAAACGTTTAGTTCATGGTACAATCAGCCGACGGCGCAGTTTTATCATGTTATTACGGACAATTCTTTTCCTTATAATGTGCTTGGAGGGCAGCAGGAAAGCGGTTCGGTGGGCATAGCCTCGCGAGGCAATGACGGGCAAGTGACTTTCAGGGATTGGCATCCTGTCGGCGTGGAGGAGTATGGTTATGTAGCAGCCGATCCGCTTGACCCGAACATTATTTATGGTGGAAAAATTACCAAATCTGATAAACGTACAGGGCAAGTTCAAAATATTGCGCCAGAAGCTGTGCGCTCAGGCAAGTATCGTTTTATCAGAACTGCACCCGTTTTGTTTTCTCCGATTGATAACAAAACGCTCTATTTTGCAGGGAATGTGCTCTTTAAAACACTCAATGGCGGTCATTCATGGGATATTATCAGCCCCGATTTGACCCGAGATAAATATGATGATACACCCCTCAGTATCGGCATCTACAAAACTGAAGATATGAAAAAAATGCCTCGTCGAGGCGTCATTTATACAGTTGCACCTTCGCCCAAAGACATCAATACCATTTGGGCAGGCACGGACGATGGTTATATACAAGTGACCCGCGATGGCGGTAAAACTTGGACGAATGTCACGCCGCCTGAAATCACTGCATGGAGTAAGGTGTCGCTCATGGATGCCAGTCATTTTGATGTCAATACGGCTTATGCGGCTGTGAATCGCATTCGTTTGGACGATATGAAAGCCCATATTTATAGAACAAAAGATGGTGGCAAAACGTGGAAAGAAATCACGAATGGCTTGCCTAATGACCCAATAAATGCTGTGAGAGAAGACCCCAAACAAAAAGGATTGCTCTTCGCTGGCTCTGAACGGGCGGTTTTTGTCTCTTTTGATGATGGTGAAAATTGGCAATCGTTGCGCTTAAATATGCCTGCCACATCTATCCGAGATTTGGTGATTAAAGACGATGATATTGTGGTCGGTACGCATGGGCGAAGCTTTTGGATATTGGATGATATAACGCCTTTGAGACAAGCGACCCCCTCAGTAAAAACGGCTGATGCCACATTATTTACTCCTCAAAATGCCTATCGTGTGCGTTGGAGTATGTACACCGATACGCCTTTACCGCAGGAAGAACCGGCTGGTGAAAATCCACCCGATGGGGCTATTATTAACTATTTTATTAAGGAAAATGCTAAAAGTGAAGTAATTTTAGAGATTTTCAATGCAGTCGGGCAATCCGTTCGCCGTTTTTCAAGCCTTGATAAACCGTATAAAATCCCTGATGTGAACATTCCGTTGTACTGGATTCGTCCTCAGCAAATCCTTTCGGGTGAGGCAGGTGCGCATCGTTTTGTCTGGGATTTGCATTATAAACCGTTGGATGTTTCGCCGCAATATCCCATATCTGCAATCTATCAAAATACAGTGCCCGACCCAACTTCTCCCTGGGTTTTGCCCGCTATTTATACCGTAAAATTGACCGTGAATGGTAAAACATATTCGCAGCCTTTGACTGTCAAAATCGACCCGCGTGTGAAAACATCGGCTGCTGATTTGAAATTGCAACACGATTTGTCTAAGCAATCCTATGAAGGTCGCCAACAAGCGATGACTGTATTGAGTGAAATTAAAGATTTGAAACAAAAATTATTGGTCAGTGCAACGCCATTATCAGATAAGTTGAAGGCTTTAGAAACCAAACTTTCTGCTTTGGAAAATACACCACAAGGCAGTACTGAGCCGAGTTTCAGCCGTTTGGAATCTGCTTTTTCAAGCATTTTCAATATCCTACATGATACGGATATGCCGCCGACGTCTCAAACTATTTCAGCAGCCAATGAAAATATGGTTAAAATGAAAACGCTCATGGCGCAATGGAATGCATTGAAAGCGAGTGAGGATGTGAAGGCATTATTGAAACGTTGAAATATGAGTGCACGACATTACCGCTTTGTTTTTTTGTCATTCAGCAGGAATCTCTAAGTGTCTAATTTTAAAGAAAAAAGCTGTTTAATAACAAATATTTTAATTCCCGCCAATTTTAAAGCATTTTTTTGGCGGAAATTAAAATATTAATTGTATTTCCGCCAAAAAAATGCTTTAAAATTGGCGGAAATAATTGGAAGACAAGAAGAAATAAAAGTGCTAACATCTTTATTAAGCACTGATAGCTCAACTTTTGTTGCCGTATATGGCTAAAACCACAAAAGCTGTCTGGCTGACGTTTATCAGCACATTCGGACTCACACAAAATGCTCATGCTCAATCACTTGTTCATACGTCTTTGACGATGGATGCCTTGTTTGTTTCTACTGAATAAAATAATCTGCTTAAAATAAAAAATCGCATAAACCATTGCTCTTCAATGATTTATGCGATTTTTTTTAAGAAATACTGAGGGGTATGCCAATTAATTTTCGACTTTTTTGTTTAATTTTTTTTCAATAAACTCATTAAATATCCTGAAGAAATTTGTAAGAGACTCATGTTGATTTACAGAATAAAATCGAATTAATGTTGCCCAATTTGGATGATGTATTTTTATCCTGTGATATTTTTTTACGTAGTTGGTAAAGTTTTCTACAAAAAACTGATATTCTTCATCTACTATTTTAAATTCCCATAAAGCTTGAGAATATCCTTCTAAATAAATGAGAATGTCATCTACGCTTTCGCAACCATATAATCCTGGTCTTTCTTCCATTTTTTTGAGAATAGAATACAGCATATTGAATAGTTTTAAAAATTAAATAAATCAGTTCTGTCATTCTAATTTTTAA
>JAYTUY010000299.1:0-3158 GCA_043744275.1 Saprospiraceae bacterium | reverse complement strand
TGAAGAGTGAAAAGTGAAGAGTGAAAATGAAGAGTGAAAATGAAGAGTGAAAAGTGAATAATTTTTCACTCTTCACTCTTCACTCTTCACTATTTAATGACTGAGGGGTCTTTGTTTTTATAATTACTTTAAAAATGATAGGCAAAACCCAGCATTGATAACCAATTTTGAGAAAATGAATAACTAAACTCTTTGAATTTTACACTTGGAACGCTCCAAATTTCATTGAAATATGGATAATATTTTCCGATTTTATAATTGCCGAAAATAGATAAAGGCGTTGATTGAGCACTGACACTAAATCTATCATTGATATAATAACGCAAACCGCCTGAAACCCTTACTCCAAGTCCAAAACTATTGGCAATACAGGGGTTTTTCGTTGTATTACTGGCATCTATGTATTGATAATTGATGCCCAAATCCATTGCATAAAATATGTTGAATCTGCCCCAATGAAACATCGTTTCTCTTCCGATGAAGGGTGCTACATAAAAATCCGTATTATTTGACGAGCGGACGCTTTGACGGATTGTACTATTTAAGGTATCAAATTTAATATTAGTCGAATAACCACCCATATAAAAACCGAACCGCCAATAAGGTATTCTATCTGCAAATACCAATTGGCTGTTTTTGTTTTCATACTTTTTTCGATAAATCAAATTGGTGCCAAGGTAGCCCCTAAACATGTTAGACATATCCAACTCAACCAAACGGGCATATTTCCCTGGTTTGAAATCTACCTTGGATTGAGCTTTTGATAAATTAATGGAAAGAAAAACTAAAATGAGAATAAGACAGAGAGAGAATAAAGTTGCTTTCATGTTGAAAAAATTTAAGCGTTAGGAATAATTGTTAATACATCCTAAATATAAAGTAGTGCTTTAACATTTTATTTTAATTGAAAGTAATTAACTATTATTTAATATTAAATTAAGAAAATTTTAAAATCCAAACCCACAAGCGAATTTTCGCTCTAATATTTCTACATTTGCCAATTCATCATTCATCATTCATCATTCATAACTCATCATTATAATGTCCGCTTATCCACATTTATTACAGCCGCTTGATTTAGGATTCACCACTTTGAAAAACCGTGTATTGATGGGTTCGATGCACACTGGTTTAGAAGAACAAAAAAATGGTTTTGAACGTTTGGCTGCTTTTTATGCCGAGCGTGCAAGGGGCGGGGTAGGGCTTATCGTGACGGGTGGTATTTCGCCCGATTATTTCGGAACAGTGATGCCTAAAGCTGCCCGCATGACCAATAGCAGTCATGTAAAATCGCATAACAAAATCACAAAGGCGGTGCATGAGGCAGGCGGTAAAATATGTATGCAACTCCTACACGCAGGGCGTTATGCGTATCAGCCGTGGAGTGTGGCACCGAGTGCTATAAAATCGCCTATTACGCCCTTCAAACCCTTTGCTTTGCCGACTTGGGGTGTGAAATCGACAATTAATAATTATATAAAAGCATCAGTTTTGGCGAAAGAAGCGGGTTACGATGGGGTAGAAGTGATGGGTTCTGAAGGCTATTTAATCAATGAATTTATAGCGGCGAAGACCAATAAACGCACGGATAAATGGGGTGGTAGTTTTGAAAACCGCATTCAGTTCCCCCTCAGTATTGTGAGAGGAATTCGGGAAAAAGTGGGTACAGATTTTATCATTATTTATCGGCTTTCTATGCTCGATTTGGTTGAAGATGGCAGCACTTGGGACGAAGTAGAATATTTGGCAAAAGAAATAGAAAAAGCAGGAGCGACTATCATCAATACAGGCATCGGCTGGCATGAAGCCCGCGTGCCGACCATTGCCACGATGGTGCCGCGCGGTGGTTTTGCATGGGTGACGAAGCGGCTGATGGGTAAAGTCAATATCCCTTTGATTACCACTAATCGCATTAATATGCCTGATATTGCTGATAAAATAATAGCAGATGGTTGTGCGGATATGGTGTCAATGGCGCGTCCGTTTTTAGCGGATGCAGATTTTGTGGTGAAAGCGGCTACCAATCGGGCGGATGAAATAAATACCTGCATCGGTTGCAATCAAGCTTGTTTGGATCACACTTTTCAAATGAAAGTAGCGAGTTGTTTAGTCAATCCAAGGGCTTGTCATGAGACGATTTTGAATTATAATCCAGCTCAAGTTAAGAAAAAAATAGCCGTCGTAGGGGCAGGTCCCGCAGGATTGGCAACGGCAACGGTGGCTGCTCAACGAGGGCATGAAGTACATTTATATGATGCGGCGGCTGAAATCGGTGGTCAATTTAATATGGCTAAACAGATTCCAGGCAAAGAGGAATTTTATGAAACTATTCGATATTTTGATAAGCAAATTCAACTGACAGGTGTGCATTTACATTTAAATACGCCAGTAGATGCTGCTTTTTTAAAATCTCAAAACTTCGATGAAGTGGTTTTGTCAACGGGTGTTTCGCCTCGAACTTTGACGATTGAAGGGATAGACCACCCCTCAGTATTGTCCTATATTGAAGTGTTGCGAGATAAGAAAAAGGTGGGTCAACGCGTGGCTTTGATTGGGGCAGGCGGTATTGGCTTTGATGTCGCTGAATATTTGGCGCATGATGGCGCATCTACCAGCCTTGATACGAGTGCATTTATGAAAGAATGGGGTGTGGATATGTTGTATCAAAAAGCAGGAGCCATGACCAAACCTCAACCGATGGCTTCCCCTCGAACTATTTATTTATTGCAACGAACCAAAGGAAAAATCGGGGCAAAATTGGGTAAAACCACTGGCTGGATACACCGCAGTAGTTTGAAAATGAAAAAAGTAGAAACATTGGACGGTGTGCAATATGAAAAAATAGATGACCAAGGGCTGCACATCAATATCGACGGTTTTTATAGACTCTTGGAAGTGGATAATGTCATCATCTGCGCAGGGCAAGAGTCATTGAATACATTATTTGAGCCGCTTAAACAAGCGGGTATATCCACTCATATCATCGGCGGTGCTTTTGAAGCCCTTGAATTGGATGCTAAAATGGCGATAGATCAAGGGTCGAAATTGGCGGCGATTTTGTAGGATTTTAGGTTCAGTATTCACCCCACCCCTCAGTAAAAAAGCAAAACCTCGCAGGTTGGGTAAAATTGACGGTTAAAATTGGATTTTATTTTTTT
>JAYTUY010000298.1:0-3185 GCA_043744275.1 Saprospiraceae bacterium | reverse complement strand
CACTTTTCACTTTTCACTTTTCACTTTTCACTTTTCACTATTAATTATCACTTTTCACTAAATAAAAGCCTTGTAAACGCTGCGTTTTACAAGGCTTTTACTATTTTCATGTTTTAAAAAAATTAAAATGAAAAACAAAATGACATTCTACAAAATTGCGACCTTCCTTTTAACTTCTTGCCTTTTGGTCATTTACTCCAATTGCGCCATCACCAAAAGCAATCCTGATAAAAAAGAATGGATTTCACTATTTAATGGAAAAGACATCAAGGATTGGTTTGTTAAAATTCATCATCATGACGTGGGTGACAACTTCGGCAATACTTTTCGAGTGGAAGATGGTATGGTGAAGGTTCGATATGATCAATATGATAAATTCAATGACCGATTTGGGCATTTGTATTTCAAGCAGCCCTATTCCTACTATCATTTGGTGGTCGAATACCGTTTTGTAGGCGAATGGCGGAAGGATGCACCTGTTTATACTGAGGGGAATAGCGGCGTCATGTTCCATTCGCAAGACCCTCGAACTATGCCCAAAGAACAAGATTGGCCCATTTCTATTGAGTTGCAATTGCTTTGCGGTTTGGCTGATGGTAAACCGCGCCCGACGGGCAATATGTGTTCGCCAGGAACGGATGTAGTTTATAAAGGTAAAATTGACCCGCGCCATTGCATTGAATCGACTTCCAAAACCTATAGGGGTGAGCAATGGGTCAGAGCGGAATTGATTGTATTAGGCGATTCTTTAATCACCCATATTATCAATGGCGATACCGTTTTGCAATATTCAAAGCCTCAAATCGGTGGCGGCGTAGCCACTCGGTACGACCCTGCCATCAAGCAAGATGGTAAGCTTTTGACTGAGGGGTTCATCGCCTTGCAAAGTGAAGGGCAACCGATAGATTTTAGAAAAGTAGAACTTTTGAATTTGGAAGGCTGCATGAATCCAACATCTAAATACTATAAACGGTATTTTGTGAAAGCAAATCCTGCAAAATGTCAATAAATATTTGAGTGGAATCAATAAATTATAGATTGAATTTGACTATTTAGCCTATAATTTATTGCTGCTGTTGAGCCGCTGCTTCATAGTCAATCAAAGGCTCAACAGACTCTTGTGGTGTCATTTCGACAGCATTATTTTCTTCAAAAACATGACCATCTTCATAGCCAACCGAAACAAGAACACTCAACGCTTGATTGGCAGGACCTTTAAAAGTCCCTTTCACAGGGCTACAATCATTGAAATGTCTTCCAACTGCTAATACTACGTGGTGATCGGTGACCCATACATTATTCGTCGGGTCAATACCGACCCAACCGATTGAAGGCAAATACACTTCCACCCACGCATGTGTAGCACCTGCGCCACGAGCACCATCTTTGTTAGGGCAAATATAGCCGCTCACGTAACGCGAAGGAATCGAAACAGATCGCAACATTTCCAAGAGAACATGCGCAAAGTCTTGACAAACGCCTGACTTAAATTCTAAAATTTCGTCCACCGTTGTTTCGACGTTGGTAATGCCTTTTTTATATTCAAATTTATCGAAAATATATTCTGAACAGCGTTGGATAAACATGGCTGGCGTATCGCGGTTGTGGCGTAAATCATTAACCATCGACACGATTTCTTCTTTTGACCGAATGGATTCAGGTTTGGCTAAATCAAGCATTTTCAAATCACTTGACAACACGCCCGTGAGTATTTCCCAGTCTGCGAACTTAGATGACGACACTGGATTTTTACTTGTAGAAGGTTTGACATTTAAAATCAATTGACTATCAATAATAAGCTCCTTGTGGGCTTCATTGACCAAAAACCAACCGACCGTATTGCCCCAGTAGTCAGCAAACAGATTGACTGAGGGGTCACCTGTGATGACTAATTTTTGACTTTGTAATTCCTGTTGCGGATGAGCAAATGGAAATATTTTAATTTGATTGGCACTTTCACGAACCGGACGATCGTAAGCATATTTTGTGATGTGCTGTATTTTAAAAAGAGGCATAATGTCAAGTTGTCCGAAGTATTTAGTTATAATTTCCTTCGTTTATACAAAAATAAATAAAAAGTATAAGAATCTGAATGGCTCAAGGTATTAATTTCATAATTTAATCCTACGGTTCAAATCATTTATAAGCAAAATAACTCCTGCTCAAAGCATTGCTAAAGCTGTAAAGACTGTTTTTGACTTCAATTAAAAAATTGTGTAAGCCTTTTTCTGAAATACTTTTTATATCGGAATATTCTACTGTAGAGCGCAAACGACCTATTATTTTTTGCAATTGCGGTGTCGCTTCCATATTTTCACCTGCTATACCCCGTATAGTCCTATCAAGCCGAACCAAACAATATAAGACGGAACGCGGAAAATCGGTATTCAAAAGTGTCATATCCACCACGTTTTGGCTGTCAAGACCTGTTCGGTAGGATTTTAAATAGAGTTCGTAACCACTTAACGACAGCAATAAATTTCGATAATAAGGTATATCTGCCAAATCATCTAAATTATAACTGATGTCGTTGAATTTTACATCCAATATATCTGCCGTTTGAATGCCTCGCTCAATAAATTTTCCGAGATTCATGTAGTTCCAACCTTGTCCACGCGGCATTGTCACTTCAGCCACGCCATAAAAAAGCAAACACCTTTCAATCAAACTACTCAACATGACAATTTGCTCTTCGCGTTTAATCACCTCTTCAATATTCAAATTATTGACATGGTGATAAAACTCATTCATACATTCCCAAGTCTCTTTTGTAATATGGTCTTGCATACCTCGTGCATTCTCTCGTGCACGTGCAATGATGTTTCGAATTGAATTATGATTCTCTTTACTTGTAATCATATATTTCAACACATCATCAGACCGAGAGCTGAATACCGCAATCTTTTCGTCGGGCATATGTGCAAACACTTTCAACACAGGTTGCCAACTAAAATTACTCTCTTCTGACCTATCAAGAGAGGTAATGAAATTGATTTTCAGCATCCGCAAGATGCCATCGGTGCGCTCTACATAACGCGTCATCCAAAATAATGAATCTGCAATTCGACTTAACATAGCATATAATTGAAAATTGAGAGTTGAAAATTGAAAATTAACAGTGTGAACTTTAAATTGAGAGTTGAGAGTTGAAAATTGAAAATTAACAGTGTGAACTTTAAATTGAG
>JAYTUY010000297.1:0-41873 GCA_043744275.1 Saprospiraceae bacterium | reverse complement strand
TTCATCCATTGATTTGGCACCCAAATTTTGTTTCAATACTGAGGGGGTGTCCAAAGCCTCAATTCTACCATCCACCATGATAGAAACGCGGTGACAATACTCTGCTTCGTCCATATAATGCGTGGTGACGAAGATAGTTGTGCCCGTTTCAGCGGCTGCATAAATCATTTCCCAGAACATTCGCCTTGTAATGGGGTCAACGCCGCCTGTTGGTTCATCTAAAAATACAATTTTAGGGTCATGCAAGATAGCCACTGAAAAAGCTATTTTTTGTTTCCAGCCCAAAGGCAATGAACTCACTCTTTTATGGATGGCTTCCTCCAAATTGAGGTGGTGCGCCATGAATTCAATTTTTTCTTTTATTAACCGGTTGGTCAAACCATAGACGCCGCCATAAAAACGCATATTTTCGCGCACCGTCAAATCATCGTATAGACTGAACTTCTGGCTCATATAGCCGATGTTGCGTTTTATCTCTTCCGTCTCATTATATACATCAAAACCTGCTACTTTGGCATTCCCTTCTGTCGGAATACTCAAACCGCAAAGCATCCGCATGGCTGTCGTCTTGCCTGCCCCATTTGCACCCAAAAAACCAAATATTTCACCTTTATATACATCAAAAGTCACCGCATTCACAGCAGTGAAATCACCGAAACGTTTGGTGAGTTGGTTGGTGGTTATGACGATTTCGTTCATATTTATAGTTCCAAACTTGCTGCAAGTTTCAAATTTGCTGCAAGTTATTATGCTTAAAATAAATTCCTACATCAAAGCCATAAAACAATCCTCAATACTCGGCTCGATGCGCTTTATTTCGAGGGCTTCATGGTTTTTTTTATTTAAATAATTTAAAATATCAGCTTCATCAAATTGAATAGACTTGAGGGTTAAATGGTGAGCATCACCGAAAGCGAAGCACCCCTCAGTATTTTCATACACTTTCAAATCCATGAGCAATCTGAACATCTCTTTTGCCCTCACAGCCCACAATGGGCGGTCAAATTTTCGGATAATACTGAGGGGGGTGTCGATGTCCAAAATATGCCCATTTTGAATCAAAGCAACACGGTCACACAGGCTCGCTTCATCCATATATGGCGTGGAAACAAGAATTGTGATGCCTTTTTGCTTCAATTTACGCAACATTTCCCAAAACTCCTTTCTTGAAACGGCGTCCACACCCGTTGTCGGTTCATCCAAAAAAAGGACTGAGGGCTTGTGTATGAGGGCGCAACACAGAGCTAATTTCTGTTTCATACCGCCTGATAATTTGCCAGCACGGCGCGTTTTGAAAGGCTCTATTTGAACATAAATGTCTTTGATTAAATCATAATTTTCTTCAATTGTGGTGTTAAAAATGGTGGCAAAAAAATTCAAATTCTCTTCTACAGTCAAATCTTGATAGAGGGAAAACCTGCCTGGCATATACCCTACTCTTTGACGAATGTCTTTCATATTTTTCACCACATCGAAACCATCTACAGATGCTGAACCGCCTTCAGGCAATAAAAGCGTTGTCAAAACTCGAAAAAGCGACGTTTTACCGGCTCCGTCTGGACCGATTAAGCCGAATAATTCACCTTTTTCTACTTCAAAACTGATGTCTCGCAAGGCTATTATTTTACCTTTTTCGTAGGTCTTGATTATATTTTTGACAATAACGGATTTCATTTTCTCTATTTAAAGTGCTACCGACATTTCGCCCCGCTTGCCAAAGGCATCCCTTTGGGAGGGGCAATTACTTAACTTAAATTGTTACAGTTTAACTTCTCCAAACATGCCGATTTTTAAAAAGCCATCGTTTTTCACCTTGATTTTTATGGCATATACCAAGTTAGCCCGTTCATCTTTTGTCTGAATAGTTTTGGGTGTGAATTCTGCTTTATCTGAAATCCAAGTAACAGTGCCTTGCATTTCTCTATACTTGTCTTTACCGTCGTCAATCATCACTTTGACCAATTGGTTAATTTTTACTTGCGACAATTGGTTACCTGAAATATACGCCCGAAGAGTCATTTCGCTCAAGTCCGCAATTTTATAAAGTGCTTTTCCAGCCATTGTTATTTCACCTGCTTCTGCATATTTAGATAGCACCGTACCATCTATCGGGTTGGCAATTTTGGCTCTCGATATTTGTTCATCCAATTGTTTAACGCGTTTTTCAAGTGGTGCTTTTTCACTCAAAATGCCTCTATTCTGAATAGAAACGCCTGCTTTTTGCGCTAAAATCTGCTTTTCAAATATCGAAACGGACGATTCAGAGGCATCAATTTGTTTTCTCAAAATATCTATTTGACCATTTAAATCGTCTAATTGTTTAGGCGTAGCGGCGTCTGCTTTCACCAAATTTTCAAGTCGTTTTTGTTCTTTTTGAAGCACTATTAATTGCTGTTTTTGTACAGCAATTTGATTGCGTTGCGTGGCTATTTGCTCATTCAATACGTTGACTTGTGGCATCGGGTCATTTGACTTTTGGGTTAAAGCCTCCATAGATGCTTGCACTTGCTCTTTTTGGAGCTGAATACTGAGGGGGTCAATACCACCGATGATGTCGCCTTTTTTTATTTGATCGCCTTCTTTTATTTTTAAATCTAAAATTCTACCTGTTGCCTCCGCCGAAACGATGATTTCAGTAGCTTCAAATGTGCCAGCAGCGTCGAATTTTTCGGTTTTCTTTTCACAGGCGGTGAAACTAAATACCAATAAAGCCAACCTGAGTATAGTGATGAAATTTTTCATAATGGTGAAATATATTTTCATTTATAAATGAATACAAAACGGTCTAATATCTACATGCCTAAAAAACTAATCTCTTTTTTAAACATTGATTATCAATTATTTGTGATTGTTTTTAGATTAATTTGAGTGTTTAATAATTGCAATTCATGAAGTACAAGATTCTGTCTGGCTTGACTTTCTGCATTCAATTCTATCAAATAATCGTTGGCTGTCATCACGCCATTTTCTAATTGAACGGCGGCAGTTGCTTTAATCTTGCTTCTTAAATCCACGATTTGCTTATCTTTTTCGAGCAATTGCTCCCATTTTGTGATGTCTGCTGATTGCTGTTTTATCAGAATTTGAGTATTAGTCAAGAACAAATCACGTTGAATATCAATAGCTTGTTGATTGATTCTCATAATATCCAAATCATTTTTCAGCGTTTTTGTGTAATAATTGGAGATATTCCATTTGAAAGTGACGCCGCCGATGCCATAAAGGGCAAATTCATTTTTCAAAAAATTCAAACCTGGGCGTCCGTAGCCTGCCGTTGCGAAGGCATATATACGCGGAAAATCTCTCAAAGAAGTCACTTTAACCGTTTGGTCAATTTGCGTTTTTTGCAATTCATAAAGTTTCAATTCAGGTCTATTGATTTGTAAACCGATTAATGACTGGGGGGTATCTGCCCGAGGTCTTTCAAAAACGGTTTTATCAGTCAATTCTTTTTTAATCAATTCATTCAGCATTTGTATTGAAGCAGACCGCATAGAGCTGAGCTCAATTAGCCTTTGATCAGCCTTCAAATTTTCAGCTTCTAACACCTGTGCAGTCATTTTTAAAGCTGTACCATTAGCAATGCCGCCTTCCACTTTTTTTAATCTCGCTGTTATATCTGATTTCAATAAATCAATCAATTTAGAATTTTCATCAATTTGTAAAATGCTGAAATACAATTGATTAACGCGTTCTTTAAGTTTATTAATTTCTACTTCTACTTTTTGGATTTCTACATCTGCTTGACTTTTTAAGACATTTTTTTGTAGATTAATCACGCCGCCATCCCAAATCAATTGCTTCACATCCACAGTCGTTTTGTACTGATCTTTACTGAGGGGTATCACTTCTACGTTGGGCAATTTGACGGGAAATTGGGTTACTTCCGATTGATAAGTGGCTTGTGCATTGAGTTCAATTTGTGGTAGGAGAAATTTCTGTAAAGTATTGGCAGTCAATGCATTAGTCTGTCTAATCAGGTCTTTTTGCTTAGTGAGAGGAAAAGCCTCTTGTGCCATTCGATAACACTCCTCAAGGGTAATTTTATCAATCGTTTGAGCTGAAAGGGTTTGATAAAATAACAAAAGTAGAATGATTATTTTTTTCATAGTTTTTTGATTTTTTTTGACAATTTGGCTTTTTGACCATTTGGTCAAATTTGTGTGAGGTTTCCCCCCAACCCCCAAGAGGGAGCCAATCGGAATAAAATGGACGATTAGCATTTTTACAATTAATGATGTCACTCACATAAAGAAGAACGATTTTTAATTACTTCCAATTGGCTTCACCAAAGGAGTTTGTGGGAAAAATATTATGGTCTCAACGCCGCCAACACAAAATGAGTGACCTCCTCTTTGCGCTGTTGGAGAATTATATCAAAGTCTTTATGCTTTAAGCTCATGACATTTTGCACCATCGGACGCGCTACGAAAGGGAATATACACAACGAAATAACATTCAACATGAGGTGAATAGGGTTGATTTTTTTCAATTTACCTAACTGCATTTCCATCATAATTTGTAGGACAAATTGTTGTATTTTAGGGAAATTTTCAGTGGTTTTGAGAATAGAAGCCAACCTTTCAGGGTTTTTATTCACTTCAGTGAGGATAAAAAGGGGGATTTGTGGATTGTGTAGTAAAAACTCAATATAGCCATGAATAAAGATTTCTATCCTTTCAAATATAGACTTTTCCGAATGCAATATGCCTTCTATGTTAGGCAATAATTGCGCTGCATATGTGTCAAATATTTTGGCAAACAGTTCTTCTTTTGAGCGATAATAATAGTGGACTAAAGACTTGTTTAAGTTCGCTTCGTTAGCAATGTCTTGCATCCGAGCTCCATCAAAACCCTTTTGTGTAAAAATGATTTTAGCGGCATCCAATATTTTTTGTTCTGAATTTAGGTCGATTTGGGCATTCATTGATTTGATTGTTTAATTTGACTATTTGGTTTAACCATTTGGTTAAATCTTCACAAATATATTACCAGTAAGGAGAATTATACATGATTTGATCTATAAAATCATTATAAACGCTGGGTTTCAATAAAACAGTGAACATCATACCGTATATCGCCCCTGCAAAATGGGCATCATGCCCGATATTGTCTTTGGCATTCGTGCTTGCCCATTGTTCGTAAATTAGATATGCCACACCGCCCACAATCGCTCGAAATGGAATGATGCCGTAGAGACTTAACTGCGCCCAAGGATAGTACAAAATATAGGCAAATAATACCGCTGAAACCGCGCCCGAAGCACCCACTGCTGCATACATGGGGTCATTTTGATGCTTTCTGAATGTGGGTAAATCAGCAAAAACGATGGCTGATAAATACATCAAAAGAAATAAAAACATGCCGACACTCGACCCAAATTCAACTTGATATTCTCTTTCAACGACACTTCCAAATTGCCATAAAACGAACATATTGATGCCCAAATGCACATAATCGGCATGTAAAAAGCCAGATGTGAGCCACCGATAATATTGCTTTTCCCTTAATTCGGTATAAGGATGGTGCTTCAATTTTTCAAAAATATCCACGCGACTGAACGCTTGAATAGATATGATACAAGTAAAAATGATGATAATGAGTGTAACTGACATACTTTTTTTAGTTGAGAGTTATGGGTTGAGAGTTGAGAGTTTGTTGAGAGTTGAAAGTTTTGAGTTGAGTTTTCCGCACTCAAAACTCTCAAACTCAAAACTCTCAATTCTCAACTAAAAACTATTCAACGGTTAATTCTTTTTCCATTTTGACACCATCTTTTTCTAACTCGATGGTGTATTTGCCTTTTTGTAGATAGAGTTTTCCATCGTCAGCTTTTTTGAGTTCTATTTTTTTAGCCTCTTTATCGGTCATATTGTCGTTCAACCATGTCTGATACTGAGGGGTCACGGCGTCTTCGTGCAGCAAATCGTAAGGGATGTAATTAATGCCTTTTATCACATTCGCCGTGAATTGTTTCAACACAATGTCCTTCGTTTTGACCGTAACTTTTACCGCGCCTGCGCTTTTCGCATACATAGGCAACAAGGCTTTCGGGTCTTCGCGTTCGGCAAAATTATCGTTTCTTCTACCCCAACCATTGTTGCGAACTTTTTTAATATCGAAGGCAATTAACTCTTTGGTCAAATTTTCAGGCGTGAGTTGTTGCAACTGCGCCACATCTGCAATGTACAATGAACGCCCATGCGTACCTACGACTAATTCTTTATCACGCGACTGAATCACTAAATCATGAACCGGTGTATTTGGCAAACCATTGTCCATGCCCATAAAAGTTTTGCCTTTATCCAATGAAATATAGAGTGCGTGGTCGGTGCCGACATACAATATATTTGAATTTTTAGGATCTTCCTTAACCACATTTATCGGTTCGTTGGGCAAATCTAAACCAATTCTCTCCCAATTTTCACCATAATTTTTAGAAACGTATAAATATGGTGTAAAATCATCCCACCGATAGCCGTTTAGCGAAGCATAAACAGTGGCTTTATCTGACGCACTCGCTTGCACACGAGATACCCAAAGGTTTTGAGGCAACCCCTCAGTAATTTTCTTCCAAGCAGTGCCACCATCTTTTGACACATAAATCAAACCATCGTCGCTGCCTGTATATATCAGCCCGAACTTCAAAGGTGATTCATGAACGGCACTCAAAGTGCCAAAAGGCACATTTCCCTTTTTTGACCCATTGGTCAAATCCTCACTGATGGCTTCCCAATTGTCGCCTTTATCAAGTGAGCGATAAAGTTTATTCGCTCCAAAATACAAGACATCTTGATTGTGAACACTCAACCAAATCGGCGATTGCCAATTGAAACGCAAGGGTTTTTCACCTAATTCGTGCTTTGGCTGTATAAATTTAGGGCGTCCTCTGCCTTTTGCTGCTATATTAATTCTACCATAAAAACCAAACTGAGAACCTGCATAGACTGTCGTATTGTCTCGCGTATCAACCATTACTTGCATTCCATCGCCGCCATAAATAGCTTTGAAAGGATAATCGCCCGAATCATGCCAGTCATTATTAATTTGAGCCGTGCTTGGACCATACCAGACGCCATTGTCTTGCAAACCGCCATAGACATTATAGGGTTCAGCCATATCCGTATTCACATTATAATATTGACCCAATGCTGGAGAGTTGCATTTTATCCAAGTTTTTCCATCGTTATAGGAAATATTGATGCCTCCATCATTGCCATTAACCAAATGGCCAGGACGGTTTGGATTCACCCAAAGCGCGTGATGATCGCCGTGAACGTTGTCGCCATTGATGTTTTTCCATGTTTTTCCACCATCTTCTGATTTCACAATTCGTAAGCCGAGCATGTACATTTTGTTCGGATTGGTCGGATTTACCCTCAATTGAGCGAAATAATAGCCATAAGTAAAGAAAATATCCTTGATTGCACCCTCTTCATGCGTGCGTTTCCATGATTTGCCGCCATCATCCGAGCGAAAGACTTCGGCTTGCAAGATGCCTTGATTGGAGAAACCATCGTCGCCACTATCCACATAATCATACAGGGTCTGAACAGTGATTTTATCGGATTTGACCATTTGGTTAATATCCGCCGTTTTGTATTTTTCAGGAAAACCATTGCCTCTCAAAAAGGCAGTCACTACTTTTTTATCCAATTTCAAGAAATCTTCTTTGCTCATGCCTTTCAATTTCTCTTTCGTGAGTTCAGTGGCATCCACTTCTTTTTTCTTAGTGGCTGGATTTTGATTGTCTATTGTAGCAAAAACGACTGTATTATTGCCCACTTTAGCCAATGCCAAACCGATGCGTCCTGCATTATCGCCTGTTGGAAAACCTGCACCCTCAGTCGTGACGAGTTTCCACGTCTCGCCACCGTCTGTTGATTTATAAATGCCTGTTCCTTTACCACTTTCTTCAAAATTCCAAGCACGGCGTTCCTTTTGCCAAGCAGCGGCATAGAGCGTATTGGGGTTATTTTCATCAATCACTATGTCAATCGCTCCTGTATTTTCATTGATAAACAGGGTTTGCTTCCATGTTTTGCCACCATCGCTGGTTTTATAGACGCCACGTTCTTTATTCGGTGAATATAAATGCCCCAAAGCAGCCACAAAAGCCACATCTGCATTTTGTGGATGAAGAACAATTCGCCCTATATGGTGCGTCTCTTCCAAGCCGATATGCTGCCAAGTTTTGCCGGCATCAGTGCTTTTGTACATGCCATCGCCCGCATAAGAGGAACGGCTTGCATTATTTTCGCCTGTTCCGAGCCAGATAATATTTTTATCCCAATTGACCGCGACATCGCCTAAGGTCATCACCGATTCTTTGTCAAAAAGGGGAGTAAATTCTGAGCCGTTGGATTCCGTTTTCCACAAGCCGCCTGAAGCGTAAGCGACATAAAATACTGAGGGGTCTTTAGGATTCACGTCTAAATCAACGACTCGACCACTCATGACAGTGGGTCCGATATTTTTAAACGGAACATTTTTTAGAAGAGATTGCTCGTTGAGTTTTTTGCGCTGCGGTAAACTTTTCATACGTTCGGCAGCAGTTGTAGCAGATGGTTGTGTTTGAGCATTTAAGAAAAATGCGGTCGTTAATAAGAGGATTGAGTATAAAATTCTCATAAAATTGATTGGTTTGGCTAATTATTAAAAGATTTTGTTAGAACTGTAAATTTAATAACCCCCTCAGTATAAAATGCCAAAAGCCTCAAAGTATTTAACCATTGAGGCTTTTGTTTTGTCGAAAAAGTAACTAAAAAGGATATGTTTGAATATAAAGACTCAAGCTCCGCTTAACAATTTCCAACGCCGCTTTTTTATCTAAAAATTGAGGCACTGTCACCACTTTTCCTTCCAATTTTGTATAATTTTCAAAGAAATTTTGCAATTCATCTTTGAAGGTTTGAGGCAAATCATTGATGTTCTCGATGTGAGATACTGAGGGGTCGGTTTCAGCAACGGCGATGATTTTATCGTCAGGAATGCCCTGGTCTATCATGCGCATCACGCCGATGACTTTTACTGAAACGAGCGTCAAAGGCACAAGCATCACTTGAGTCAGCACCATAATATCCAACGGGTCGCCATCTTCAAAAAGGGATTGAGGAATGATGCCATAGTGCGCAGGATACATCATCGAGCCATACAACACTCTATCCAATTTGATTAAGCCGCTGTCTTTATCAATCTCATATTTTGCGCGCGAACCTTTCGGGATTTCAATAATGGCGTTAACAATTTCAGGCGGTTTTTTACCAATTTTGACTTCGTGCCAAGGGTGTTTTATCATATTATTTGCTTCGTTTTAATATTTTTAAAGAAACACAATAATAGGATAATTTTGCCAAATAATGAAATAAGGAATTAGGAGAGATAAATTAGGAATTAGGAATTAGGAATTAGGAAAGTATGTAGGGTTGTGTAATAAATATTTTGATTAATTACACAACCCTATGTTAGCCATCTTTAAAATTTATAGCAACCTACTTTATTATTATCTTGATATTTAACTCGTTTTGATGACTTTTTCTTTGTTTTTTTAAAAAAAAATAAGAATTTTTTATTTGAATAAGAATTGTTTTTATAAAATTTAGTGCTTTTTGATGATTTTACTGAGGTAGGTGCATAAGTTTTTGATTTTTTTTCAACAGGTGATTTATGAATTTCCTTTGTAATATTTTTCCTCTCCGGCATTTCAATATCAGATTTATACGAGCCAGAAGTGATGACAAGGGCTTGTTTACTGAGGGGGGTCGAAGTTGTATTGCTTGCTTTTTGAGTGTTTTGAGGAGTGGGAATTGAAGCCGTTGTGAGCTCTATTTCTTTATTGACTGGAGGTAAATTTTCAGTAAGAATGGCATTATTGTTAGCACTTACAGTCTTTGGAATAGCTGGTAAAGGCTTTTTCTCTGATTGAATAGATGTTGTCCGCGTTAAAGGAGCGGTGGTGGTTGCTGGCGGTGCATCTGAAATTCGCACGACGTCGCCGATGCCATAATCGCTTTCCAATTCAGCTAAAACCTGTGCATCGCTGGCAGTTTTGGACTTGTATATTTCAGTGGTATTGGCAAAAACTTTATCGGTTTTAGTACCTTTTACGGATGTATTTTGAGCAGATAATATTGAAGTGTTGAGATTCAATAAGTATAAAAGTAGGATAAATTTGAGAATATACTGAGGGGGTAACTCATTGATTTTCAACGAGTTAAATCTATGAGGTTTTAAAAACCTCATAGGTTTGTTGAGCCATATAGGTTTAGTAAAACAGTGGGATGATTTTAAGTGTAACATAGTTCATAGTTTTAAATGATAACCTATCTAAATGCCCCCGTCATAGGCTGCCCAGGCTTCTCTAATTTAATAATTTTGTAATACAAATTTTTATCTTCAATAATTTCTTTCAACGTATGATTCCAAAGCGGATCTTCAACGGTGATGCCAGTTATTTTCAATTCCGACCGACGATTGAGTTGATGCTCTGTTTCAGAACAGTTGACGCCATTGGCGCAAGTATTCACCAATTCCGTTTCGCCGTAGCCTTTCCAAGTGATATTGGCTTTATTGAGTCCGCATTTTTCAACCATATATTGCACCGCTGATTCAGCGCGTTTGTCTGAAAGGGTCATGTTATAGGCGTCTGAACCGCGCACGTCTGTATGAGAGCCTAACTCGACTTTAATAGCTGGATTATCTTTTAAAAAGACGGCTAATTTATCCAATATTTTAGCAGCATCAGGACGAATCGCCCATTTATCAAAATCATAATAAATGTTCGGAATGACGAATTTTTTACCAATTTGAATAGAATCTAAGTCGATATTGCCTAAAAAATAACCGATTTCGTTGTTATGACTCATCAAAGCCACCACATCAGGCTGCCGAACACCCATGCCATCAATGCATAAAATGCAACCGTTGATATTGACATATCCTTCAATTCGTCGATTGATATAACCTGGTTTCCGAACCAAAACAGTGTAGTGATTGCCTTCATTAAAAGGAAAATTGAAGACCGATTTAGGATGCTGTGGCAATGTCAACTCCTGCTCATGGGTTGTGTTATTGTAAATCTCGATTTTACAATCGCGCAGTGAATTAATAGGTTCTTGTTTATGGGCTTTATCAAAAATGGTGACGTCGAAGATATAGCCTGGCTTGTTTTTCATGCTCAGGTCTTGATGCATTGATGCACTATCCAGAAGGAATATTTTGTCGGCTCTGAAATAGGTATTTTTATCAGCTTCAACCCGATAGCGGTCTTTTTTCGGCACTGATAGTTGATAATGTCCATTGCCATCCGTTATGGTTTGACCAATCGGCATCAGCATTCTATCATCATAAACAATGATGACAGCATCGGGAATGGGATTGCCATTTTGCTCATTTTTTGCAACGCCTTCAATATTCTGATTGGAATAACTGAGGGGCTGCTCTTTGGAAGCATTGGATTTAAAAGTAGTGGTCTTATTTTGAGACAATAAGACGAATGGTGCGCAACAGACCAGCAGGGAGGTGAAAATAAGGTGCTTCATTGGACTAATAAATTTTTGTGATAAAATGACACGTTTTAATGATATGCTTGGATGATATAAAAATGTGTCCTTGTTATACAAAAATCTATTTCCTTTAAACAATGCCTTAAAACGATTTTATAAGAAGCGTTTGATTAGAATAGTTCAAGAGAAATTATATACAAATATATCTGTTTTTTAAAGATAAGTCAATAGGTAAATATTGAATGATTTTATTTTGTTATAGAATTAATGGGAACGCGGATGAGTGGTAAGGTTTAAATAATCGACATTTTTAGATTTGCCCCCCTGCACTCCAGGGTTATTAAGTTCTAAAAAGGTGCAGCGCACTATAATATTTGTAGCAAATTTTATTCGGATTCGTCAAGGTGCAGCGCACCGTAACCTAATAATATTTCGGTGCGCTGCACCTTACGAACTTTACATTGACAATTGCTACAAATATTATGGTGCGCTGCACCTCTTTAGCTATTAACTGGCAACTTGAGTTATTTAATTAACCGTCCCAGTCGTGTTGCGATTGTTCCACGTTATGCTTCTATCAGTGGCATCGACAGTGCCATTGAGATTGCAATCTTGAATTTTATAGCCTGTTTGATTGCGAAAATTCCATGTTTCACTTCTATCAACCGCATTGATGAGATTATCTACATTCACATCGCCTGACCACAAGCACAATTTTCCACTGACAGTTGTTTGGGCATTGGTGCCAAAAGTGGCAACGCTTGAAAAATCCAGTGTCAACGGTGCTTCTTTTAATTCTTGCGAGACATTGGTCATGACGGCTAAATGGTTGCGATGCTTGATGACAACATAATAATTATCGCCTACAACATCATTAAAAAATAACGGCGAAACACCATCAGTGCCGACAATATCACCGTCTTTTTGAAGCAAAGCACTGCGAGTTTGGTGGATGATTGAAGGCGTTGTTTTATCACGCAATTCAACTTTTATCCAATCAACAATCGCATCGCTCATAGTGACCGTCAATACTGAGGGGTCTATCGTTTCAGTGCCGCCATAAGGTGTTGTGGTTGGGAACGAAGGCAATGAGCGCAAAGCATCCGTCATAGTAGTACCATTGTATGCACCTTGCAAAAAGACTTTGGCTTTGAGCGTCAAACCTGCTCTATTGATGAAAGTGCCTGTAAAACAAGCTGCCACCTTAGGCATAAATTTCACTTTATGCGGAATAATGACCGTGCCTGTGCAAGTTGGCACTTTGCCTTCTTCCCAATTATGGCAATCCGCCCAATCGTTTGAGCCGCCGTTGCTGTTCCAAATGGAAACGGTTGTCGTTGAAGGAGAACTTACAGCATTAATGACTGAGGGGGCAACATACGAGACATTGACGGTGCATTTTTGACCTAAATATGTAACCGCTGTATTCCTCACTTTTACAGTTATCCAACGAGTTGTTGGATTACTGTAAGAGCCTGTAATGGTGGCAGTACTACCATTATTTGAATGCAATAAAACACCATTTAAATCATAAAAATCAACCGTCAAACCATTGCCTACTGTACCCAATGTAACAGTATAACTCATTGATGTTGAAGCATTTACATATATTTTACCGACCACTCTATCATTCGGTGAGTTATCAGGTGTGCGACCCCCTTGACCCAATGATTGGCAATGGCTATCGCCTAAATCGTCGTCCATTTCCCACTCTTGTTGAGTCGTTGCAGCGAGCGTTGGGGTGTAATTTAAGTAAGCGAGCATATCCGCAACAGTAGCAAAAGGCGTATTGCCTGGCACGGGAGCCCATACGGAATAGCCATGCCCAAACACATTCGCCACACCATGATTGACGGCTTTTGTTTTGATATAAACCCGTTTATCGCCTTGAACTGTTGAAGTGGTTGTGCCGCTTGCGCCTGAATAATCCATGAGAATAGTGCCTGCTGGAAAATCCGAATCAATCCAAGTGTCTTTGTCCGCACTGTACTGGTCATTGACGCCAATCACCGCTTTGCCCGATCTTTCAAAAACTAAATGGTCATTGGCAGAAGAACCAGATGGAAAAAAAGCACTGCCCTCAGCACTTCTCACCTTATAATCGCCATCTTTAAATTGCAGTTTTTGATGGCATTTGACTAAATTTTCAATATCATTCCAAGTGGGCAAATCAGTGGTATTGGTGGGTTGATGTGAATACCTTTTACCCGTTGTACCGACATTAAATAGGTCTTCAAAAAAGACAATCGGATTGCCATCCATCGCCATAATCACAGCATATGCCGCCGCTACACGAGGCTCGCGAGGGTCAATGTGCTTACCATTACCGCCTAATTCTTGACCTTCATCCCAACCTGTGGCATCGCCTAATGGTTTAGAGAAATCGCCTGTTGTGGCATTTAATTTAGGGCGATATGTGTCATGACTGTTGACAAAAGGAAAAGTCCGATGAACACGGGCAGACGGCGAAGTATAATCAGCATACCGTTTCCCTTGTTGCAAACCTGGCAAATTGGCTAAATTATATGCTCCACTGATATTATTAGCCACCATATCATAAATGCTACCACCAGAACCATAAGCCCTCAAGTTGAAGTCAAATGTGCCTGTATGTTCTTCATATCCATAGCTCAAACTCGGTTGCGCCATATTGGTTACATAGCCATCCAAATCGCTCGTGCCACCAATCCACTCACCGATATTGGTCATGGAGTAACCACCGTTGGCTGCTCCGAGATTGTATTTAGCCGTGCGAGTGGCATCGCGCTGAACACCTAAATCAAAATGCTTCACAGCATCCCAACGCAAACCATCTACACCTGTTTGTTTTTTGAACCAAGACAGCCAATTAATAGCCCCATTATACATATAATTCGCACTTTGAGGCGGGTTAAAATAACCCCGTACTGAGGGGTATCCCGCAGGCGCACCCGAAGTCGGAATATTAGAGCTGGTTCCAAAAGAATTGATTGAGTAATCTATATCAGGTCCGAAAAAAGCAGAGCAAATATCTCCTCCAGTACAATTATTATTATCATTTGGATGAAAATTGCGGTAGTTCTTTGACCAACGCCCTTTTCGAGTCCAATAATCATCTTGCGATTCATCTATTGAAGGCGTCGCATAGCAGGAGTATCTAAAGTTTTTATACCCTGAATTGCTTTGTACAGAAAACGAATTGGGGTCTTGACCACCTAAGCCTGTCGTTGTGCCCGCACCATCCACGTGATTGAGTACAATGTCTTGAATCACCTCAATCCCATTAGCGTGCATGACGGCAATCATGCGCAAGAGTTCATCTTTAGTGCCCATATTGGTTTGTACTGAGGGGGTCGGATTTCCTTTTTGAAATTTATCCCCTAAATCATAATGATCCATTGGTCCATAACCCACCCAAAAAGGGGCTTGATTTTTATAAGACGGCGGAATCCAAACAGCATTAAAACCCATGCTTTTCAAACGAGGAACGAGTTCAGCCAAGTAATTAGCCCAACCAAATGGAAAGTTATTATTTTTATAATCCCACCAAAAGGCTTGAAAAACCACCTTTTTGACTTGAGTTTGAGATTGTAGTGAAAAATGGGTAAATAGTAGGACGAGAGTAAGTGTGACAATCTTTTTCATAAAAATGGTTTTAGATGTGTTTGTTAATAAATTTTTCATACATTTCAAAACCGAGTTTCCAAATAATAAGGCAACATCTTGCGCCAAGTATCCCAATCATGCGGCATATCGTAGCCCCAAACATCCAATTCATGCGGAATGCCTTTGGCTTTTAATATTTTTGAAAAACGGCGGCTGGCTTCTGGCGTTTCGTAAGCCCCGCTGCCAGTGGAGATGAGTATTTTTTGTGCGTTATTAATGCGAGGTAAAAAGAAATCATCATTCAGACCTGGCATATAATGTTCAGGCGAATTGAAATACACATCATCATCGAAGAACCCCTCAGTATATGACGACAAATCGTAGCAACCACTCATCGCAATCACGCCATTAATCAAGTCGGGGCGTTTCAAAAATAAATTCATAGAATGCAAAGCACCGAAGCTCGCCCCACATGTAATAATAGGTGTCGTTTCGCCCGAATGAGTTTTGATATACGGTATCACCTCATTATAAATATACTCATTGAATTGTTTATGCCTCAAGGCTTTGTGATGCGGATGCATTTTTTGATTCATCCAGCTTTCAGTATTGATGCTGTTCACGCTGAATACCTTTACTTTGCCCGCATCAATGTATTTTTCAAGGGCTTTAATGAGTAAAAAACGCTCATATTCGAGATAATCAGCCGCCGCAGTGGGCACAAGCAAGAGCGCTAAGCCATAATGACCATAGGTGGCAATTTCCATGTATTTGTCCAAACGCGGACTGTGCCAACCGTCGAGTTTCCTTTCCATTTTATAGAAATTTTAATAGGTAGATAAGATGGTTTTATTTAAAATTTGTTGAACAATGCGCATTGTTCTTTGTTAAAAACTGTGAAAAATTTAACTGTGCAAAGATAGAATAACTTCAGATTTTTATTCAATATCTGAAAATAAAGAGAATAGTAAATTGAAATAATCGCAGAGCGATTGAATATGAATAACCTTCGATGCAATCGGAGGGTCAAAGTGAGTGGATACCATAACTGCGGAGCTGTTAAATGTAAAATTGTAAATCATTAGCTATCTTTTACATTCAACTGCTCCGCAGTTTAGACCTTTTCTTAACTGCTCCCCTGATTGCATCAGGGGTTATTTATATTCAATCACTCCGTGATTTCAAACCATCATTTGCATTATTACTCATTACCCATTACCTATTACCCATTACCTATATAAAACATGAATCAACGCGTCAACGATTTTCGCTCCTTACCTACCCATCCTTACAGTATTATGATGTACCTCCTTTTGGCAGGTTTGACAATGATATTTTTTGGACTTTCGGCTGCTTATCTCTACACTCGAGTCACTAAGGGTGGTGACCCTATCAAAATTCCGTTCATTTTTATAGCCAATACACTCGTGTTGACGGGCAGTAGTTGGATGTTGAGACGCGCCAAAACAGCCTACAAAGCCGATGATACTGAGGGGTATCAACAATCTTTATGGGGAACATTTATTCTCACACTTGTTTTCATGACCTTACAATATGTAGGTTGGAATATGCTTTGGGATGCCAATCCGAATTTGAACAACAGCGTCATGGTGGATTATGTGTGGGCGATTTCTATTATTCACTTACTGCACATCTTGGGCGGTTTGCCTTTTTTCATTATTTTCATCATCACCGCTTATCGCCGCATGAAAGAACCCGTCAGTGTTTTGGTCTATTTCAGCGATCCGATTAAGCAATTGCGGTTGAGGTTGCTGAGTCTTTATTGGCAATTTTTGGATTATCTGTGGTTGTATCTGATGGTGTTCTTTTGGGGTAACTATTTTATACAGTGAAGAATTTTAAACAGATAGTGGTTTATTATTTTTATGACCCAATAGGTGTTTTTTATGACACATAAGTAGGTAGTCATAAATAATCGCTAATTTCATAAATTTTCATAAACTATTGATTTTCAGTAATTTAAACCTTCGAGGTTTTGAAAACCTCGAAGGTTTCTTAGCGATTATTTATGAATACCTACTTAGTTAAGATAGGACACATAGTTTTTTGTCATTCAAGACGAATCAACCCATTAGCCTTAATAATACCTTAAAATTTTCTCCATATTGCTTGAAACTTCTATCACTTCTTTTAAGACAGGGAGTGTGTAAAAAAATATGTGAAAACCTTGAGAGTCTCAAAAACTTAGAATATAAAATTGTGTCAAGATTGTTTAGTTTTGCCATTATAAAATATTACATTACGAAATATACATCAAAACAAAAGATTAATTGTAAACAAATAATTTAAAATATATGGCAAATAGCAATCTCACAAATGCTAAAAATGCAAAGAACGACGAGTTTTATACACAATATCACGATATTGAAAAAGAAATTAACGCCTATTTAGAATACAACCCCTCAGTATTTCGAGGTAAAACGGTATTGCTCCCTTGCGACGACCCCGAATGGAGCAATTTTACCAAGTTCTTTGCTCAAAACTTTGAACGTTTTGGACTTAAAAAGCTCATCAGTACAAGCTACGCACCCGATAGCAAAAATTATAAAAGCGGTTATCAAGTAACGATGTTTGAAAAAAATGACCCGCAATATGATGAAAAGAAAACAGTGAAAAATGGTAAAATCTTTACACTTGACCACGACAAGTCGGGCGACGGTAAAATAGATGTCAATGATTTAGAATGGCATTATCTGAAAGGCGATGGTGATTTTAAAAGTAATGAAATAAAAAAATTGCGCGATGAAGCCGATATAATCATTACTAATCCGCCTTTTTCGTTATTTCGTCAGTTTTTGGACTGGGTTGTAGAAGCGGATAAGCAGTTTGTAATTATTAGCAATTTGAACGCTATCACTTATAAGGAAGTTTTTTCACTAATAAAAAATGACAAGGTTTGGTTAGGAGTAACAAATTTCAATACAGGTATGTATTTTAAAGTTCCTTCTGATTTTATGTATTCAGATACTTATAAATTTGAGCGAGAACAAAACGGCGAAAAAGTAAATCGAGTGCCAGGTGTTTGTTGGTTTACCAATATTGACCACGGGAGGAGGCATCAACCTTTTCCTTTAATGACAATGGAAGACAATTTAAAGTTTAGCAAACATAAAGAAATAAAAGGCAAAGATTCCTATGACCACTACGATAACTATGACGCAATAGAGATACCTTTTACAGATGCTATCCCAAGTGATTATGAAGGCATAATGGGCGTACCAATTACCTTTTTGGATAAATATTCACCTGAACAGTTTGAGATTGTTGGACTTACATCTGGAAGAGATGAATTTGAGTGTACGCCTTCAAAGAGATATGAAAATCCGAAACAACATAATCCAAATGGAAGTATATCAAATGGAAGTAAGGCTAATACTCGAGCAACTCTTAAACTTAATGATACACCAACAGATATATATTATACTGCTGATAATGCAGATGCTCCACTTTCAATTGTTTATGCAAGAATTTTAATAAAACATAAAAAATAAATTCATGAAAACCACCTTAAAAACAGACATCACAGTTAAAGACATTTGCGAAGGCTTTGTATATAACGAGCTTGAAGGCAAGGGCTTATTTGGCTTATCGGGTAAACTGACGATACAACCAGAATACCAGCGCAACTATATTTATGCAGATGGGAATAGAGACGTAGCAGTGATTCAGTCAATCCTCAAAGGCTATCCGTTGGGTCTCATTTATTTCAATAAAATCAGTGATACACAATTGGAGGTGCTTGACGGACAACAACGCATCACGAGTTTTGGACGCTTTATAACCAATAAATTTGCTGTAAAAGATGAGAATGGGATGCAGCAATATTTCAGCAGTTTTGCAACCACTATACAGAATGTTTTATTGGAAACCAAACTACTCATCTATGAATGTGAAGGTACAGAACCCGAGATAAAACAATGGTTTAAGACTATCAATATAGCAGGTGTTCCCCTCAATCAACAAGAGGTAAACAATGCCATATATTCAGGTCCTTATGTGACACTCGGCAAAGCGGAGTTTAGCAATAGCCAAAACGCCAATATCCAAAAATGGAGTGCCTACATATCAGGCAGTGCCAACCGACAAGAGTTTTTGGAATGTGCCTTTGACTGGGTCAGTAAAGGACACATTGATGATTATATGAGCCGCCATCGTTACGAGACTAACATAACGGAATTAAAGGTCTATTTTAATACTGTCATTGATTGGGTATCAAGTGTTTTTAATTCTGTTGAAAGTGAAATGCGTGGTCTTGAATGGGGGCGATTATACGAAACCTATCACCACCAAGCCTATAATCCTAAAAAAGTATCAGAAACAGTCAAAGAACTTTATAGCGACCCATATATCAAAAACCGTAAAGGCGTATTTGAATACATTTTAGGTGGTTCAGAAGATACAAAATTGCTTGATGTTCGAGTATTTGATGAAGCCACCAAAAAATCAGTTTATGCCAAACAAGTGAAAGAAGCAGAAACTAAGGGCGTTTCGAATTGCCCTCATTGTGCCATAGGAAATAATGCCAATAAAAATAAAATGTGGAAATTGATTGAAATGGATGCTGACCACGTTGCAGCATGGAGCAAAGGCGGAGCAACGGAAATAAAAAACTGTGAGATGTTGTGTAAAACACATAATCGAGCAAAAGGCAATAGATAGAAAACAGGACATGAAAATTCATCAAATACTGAGGGGTATCACCTTTTAGTACGAGACACTCATTTAAAACATCTATGTTTTATTGAAAAGTAGATGATATTTAATTGCCTTTTGACGTGTAGGTTCTTTTTTTAAAAAACACATAGGCACATAGGACACATAGTTTTTTTCCTAAATGGCAAAAACTATGTGTCCTATATGCCTATGTGTTTTAAAAAAAAATATCCGTGTTACCCCCCTCAGTCCCGCTTATATCGGGATGTCGTGCCTCCATATTTCGGCAATTTAAGCACTCCCACCACTATCGCATATTGAGCTGCCAAATAAGTGACCATGATGAAAAACGAGGCTAACCAAATGGGTTGATAAAATTTGTTGAAAGCTAAAATGCTGTCGGACATGACGAATAGGATTGCCCCACTCAGTATCCAAACATTGGCAGGCGATTCCCAACCCGAATAACCCATTATTGCCGTTGCTAACATAGCTGAAATGGTCAAAGCATAGACCGTCACAGGCAGCCGCATAGCCCCCAAATGCGGATATAATACGCTCAACATCACGACCAAATAAGCGATGATAGCAATGAATCCAATGCGGATAAAAGAGCTATTTTGAAGCACATTCGAGCGTTTTTCCTTGTTAAACAGCATCATGTAGATAATATGCCCTATTAAAAAAGCAATAAGTCCGACTATAAAAAATAAGGGGTTGATAGATTGAAACATCAAAACGACATCGCCCATCCAAGAGAAAATCAATGCTCCCAACAGAAACTTTTTAGATGAAAAATGAGGATGAAAATAGACAGCTGCTATCAAAGCAGGTATGAGAAAAGCTTTTAAAGGAAAGGCAGTTGATTCCCAATTCAATAGGAGAAAAATGAGATAAATACTGCTGAAAGCGATATAAAACTTCAATAAAAAGGCGGTTTTCATTCTGAATTGTTTTAATTGTGTAATAATAGAGCAATAAAAGGTTGAAAATAAATAATTATCCCATCATAGGTCGTTAAAACTTTTGAGGTTGTATATAAAAGTCTAATTTTGCTTTGACAATTCAATCATCATTCAATTATTCATGCTAATAATGGATTGTAATAATCACGGAGTGATTGAATGTGAATAACCCCCGATGAAATCGGAGGGTTAAAATGAGTTAGTTGCTTAACTGCGGAGCAGTTAAATGTGAAATATTCCAAATTACTGACTCTTTTACATTCAACTGCTCCGCAGTTGCTGCCAATTTTTACAACATTCCCCTGATTTTATCAGGGGTTATTCACATTCAATCACTCCGTGATTTTCAATTTACTGTTGGCATTATTCATCATTCATCATTCATCAATATTTTAATGAAATATCCTATTCTAAAAATAACAACACTATTAGCCTCTGCTCTCATTTTTTTCACTTCATGTAAAGATGAATTAAATACCGTTGAAGGTTGGAAAGACATACCCGTTGTGTATGGGCTTTTATCCTTGAATGATACGGCGACTTATCTCCGCGTCGAAAAGGCTTTTGTTGATCCCAATAAAAGTGCTTTCGATATTGCTCAAATTCCCGACTCCTTATATTATAAAGACGTGACCGTTTCGCTTGTCAGAACTCGCAACAATGAGCGGTTCAATTTGACAAAAGTGGACGGTAATACTGAGGGGTATGTGCGCAAAGATGGCATATTCGCTAAGTCGCCTAATTTTTTATATAAAATTAAAAACAGCACGCTCAGTCTTCAATCCGATGAAGAATGGCGAATTGAGTTGCTTCGCAAAGGTGAAACTAAGGCGTTTGCCAAATCAACCACTAAGGTTATTGGCAATTATGAAATCACCACGCCTGGCACAACGCCCGTTTTCCTCCGCTACGATAATACTTTGAATGTGACCATCGAAACGGATGAAAAATCGGCTCGCCTTGTGGATATAAAAGTGATTGTCAATTATGATGAAATAGACGCCGCAACGCCCAATCAAACTACAGCCAAAAGCATCTCATGGGATTATGTGACGGGCGGACAACGCAAGCTAAAAGGCACAGTTGCCGACCCAATTCTGAGTTTTTCAAGGCGCGGGCTGGATTTTTATCAATATTTAGGGGATAATATGCCTGTCATCCCAGGTGTGAAAAGAACTTTCAAATCGATTGATATTGAAGTTTACACGGGCGGTCAGGAGTTGATAGATTTTATCAATATCGGCATTGCCAACACAGGCATCACTGGCTCACAAACGATTCCAACTTTTACCAATATTGAAAATGGCTTAGGCATTTTTTCATCTAAAAATAAAACTGTTAAAAAAGGTGTTAAAATCAGTGATGTCGCCTTGGATTTGTTGATTAATGGAGAATATACGAAGAAGTTGAATTTTAAATAGCTTAAGTAGTGGTTGTGTAATATACCCCCTCAGTATTTTTCGACGCCAATTTCTTTTCCCACAATCCAACCGCCTGTCCAAGCTGCTTGAAAATTGAAGCCGCCTGTGATAGCGTCGATGTCCAAAACTTCACCTGCGAAATATAGATTCGGAACGATTTTGCTCTCAAATGTCTTGAAATTTACTTCATTCAGTTGCACACCGCCAGCTGTGACGAACTCCTCCTTGAAAGTGCTTTTCCCTTTCACTTCAAATATAACTTGCGTCAATTGTTCGGCTAAGGCTTGAATGTGTTTCTTAGTAATATCTGCCCAACGGGTATCTGTTGGTATTTGAACAGTTTCGATAAAGCGTTGCCATAGGCGTGTAGGCATTAAATACTGAGGGGTCTCTCCAAAATCATTGGGCGGCGTAGTGATTTGTTTTTTAGGGGCTTCTAATTTATAAGTGTTGAGGTGGTTTTTAATGTCATCTAAAGTATGATGCCCTGTCCAATTAATTTTAATATTGAAATGATAATGCTTGGCGAATAGTTCACGAGCACCCCAAGCGGAGAGTTTTAAAATACACGGTCCTGACAATCCCCAATGCGTAATCAAGAGAGGTCCTTGCGCTTTCAAGGTCGTGTCTTGCACCTGCACAGTGGCATTCGGCACACTCAAACCAGCTAAGTCTTTAATCCTCGAATCTTTTATATTAAATGTGAAAAGCGATGGCACGGGTTGTACTATCGTATGACCTAAGTTTTGCAGAGTCTTCCATATTTCAGTCGAGCTGCCTGTTGCCACTATTATTTTATCGGCTTTGAGGACTTTTTGATTGGTGATTATAGAGAATTGATGAGCCTCATCAGTAGCATTTTGAGTTTTATTTGACAATAAATTATCCTGAACGAGTTGGGGTACAATAATATCTTCTACCCGATACCCCCTCAGTATTTCCACTCCCGATTGAGTCGCTGCCCGCATTAAACACTCCACAATCGTTTTAGAACTATCAGATATTGGGAACATTCTGCCGTCGTCTTCCTCTTTCAGTTCTACGCCCCGTTGTTCAAACCAGTCTATCGTATCCTGTGCTGCAAAGCGTGTGAAAGGCGACATCAGTGCCTTCTCCCCTCTCGGATAGTTTTTTACTAAGTCTCGTGGCACAAAGCAAGCGTGGGTGACGTTGCATCGACCGCCGCCACTGATTCTGACTTTTCCTAAAAGGCTATGCCCCCTTTCGAGGATGGTGACTTTGGCTGTTGGATGGGTTTCCGCTGCTGTGATGGCGGAAAAGAAGCCCGCTGCCCCACCACCTATGACGATGATTTTCATGGGGTAAAGGTAGGGATTTTAAATAGAATTAGGATTGGTGGGATTTTAAAGATACATATTCTTCTTTTTACTTGAATGCCTCCCCCTCAGTATTTTATTAAAAAAAGGTCTAAACTATAAAGCCATTAGATAAATGCATCTAATGACTTTCTTTTTTTATTGAAACTTATCTTAATTATCGACATATTTTTCTCCATTTCATAGAAGATTATGTAGGGGTAGCTATATATTTTTCTCCATTTCATAGAAAATTATGTAGGGGTAGCAACATATTTTTCTCCATTTCATAGAAAACTATGTAGGGGTAGCAACATATTTTTCTCCATTTCATAGAAAACTATGTAGGGTAGCAACATATTTTTCTCTATCTCATAGAAAATTATGTAGAGATAGCAGTATATTTTTCTCCATTTCATAGAAAACTATGTAAGGGTAGCGACATATTTTTCTCTATTTCATAAAAAATTTTACAACCGTACACTTTTATTTTGAACCACGAATTGACGAATTAATAAAGTCATTAAAAAATGTACGTTAATGAATTATAAAACAACCTTTTTTCTGCTAAAAAACATGTTAAACTCTTAATTATTATCTTTACTTTTGTATAAAATATTAAACAATGACAAGTATAAAACCTCAAGTATTGACCAATAGTGATGGCGAAAAAGTTGCCATTGTTTTACCTATTGAAGAATACGAAAAATTAATAGATGCATTAGAAGAATTAGAAGACATAAAAGACTACGACCTATTTGTTGAAAACCCTGAGCCTACCATCTCACTTAAAGAAGCTATCAAAATGAGAAAACAACAATTTACAAAATAATACCCTATGCCTTATACCGTCGAACTTACTTTATCAGCTCAAAAGCAACTTAGTAAATTACCCAATATTATTGCGGAACGAATCGAAGAAAGCCTATTAGAATTAGAGGAAAATCCTCGACCAAACGGTTGTAAAAAACTGAAAGGGCGAACTGCTTATCGCATTAGAATTGGTGATTATCGAGCAATTTATACAATTAATGATACTGTCTTAACTGTCATCATTGTAAAGATTGGACATAGACGTGAGGTATATGAGTGACTCTCTTAATTGTAAATCAAAGAAACAAAAAAAGATGTTTAAGAATTGCAAATTGGATACAATCGCAATCCTTAAACATCTTTAAAATCCTACTAATCCTAATTCTAACCACCCCTCAGTCATCATTCGATACAGACGTTGTAAAAGAGCCTTCCATTTCCAAATCAGACTCAGAGATACTTTTCACAAAACCATTAAAAGCAATGGTATAAGTTGATGTTTTACCCAATTGTGCTTCAAAAGCTTTTTTGATGCGAGAGAATGTAGCATTGTCCAACGTTTTATCTTCCACTTTCAAACGCTTATTATCAAACTCAACACGGCATTTTTTATTGAGCGAAATGTAACCGCCGTTGATAAGATTTCTGAATAAACTTCTCACAGCTTTATCTTTTTTATCATCACTTGATTTATTCTGATTATTCCTCATTTGGCGCAATTCATCTCTACGCAATATTTCGGCATCTCTGCGCAATGTTTCAGCATCTTTACGAGCAGTTTCAGCATCTTTTTGGGCTTGATCAGCATTATTGCGAATGCGGTCTGCATTTTTTTGAATGTTCACAGCATCTTTACGAGCGCGTTCTGCATCAGTTTTACTGCTGCCTGTTCCATAACTATAATAGCTTGGGCTTGTGCTGGCAACGGTCGAATTATTGCCATAGCTATTAATTGAAGTTGTGCCGCCATTTGAATTTTTACTGCCTTTGCTTCCTTTACTGCCTTTGCTCCCTTTACTTGATTCATTATCATCGCATTCGCCATTCTCCCACTCATTTTTGATTTTCAAAAACTTTATTTCATTAGCATTATAACCATCGCGAGTAGCTGTTGAATAGAAGTTGGATAATAGACCATCAATCTTTCCAATCAAAGCCATGCGGAAATCAAAATTATCCGTGCAGCCACATTCTTTAATCTCTTGACGAAGCTCTTTCATCTCTTGACGCAACTCTACAATATCATTTTGAAGTTCTTCTTTGGCATCATTCACATCACCCGTTGACGTATTATTTTCAAAAGGCATGAGGTATGACCTCACCCAATTCAGTTTTTCTTTGGCTTTATTGAGATAAACTGAGGGGTTGTCCTGTTGCAATTCCTTTTCAACAACATCTAATGTTTGCTTCACTGTCCAATAAATATTGGGATCTTTTGAATCTCCTAAAGATTTAGCTTTCGCCAATAAAGCTTTGTGCCATGATTTAAGTTGAGCCTGTTGTTTTTTAAGGTCTCCGTCATCATTTCTTAGATTAATATCACCCTGTTGCAAGTTGCCGAAACCACCGATGCGTTGAATACCCATTGAATTGATTTCCCAACCCCTTTGACGAAGTTCTTGTTGAGTGGCTTCTTTATTGTTGATATACACTTTGCCGTTTTGCATTTTAATCTTTTCAATCAATTTATCTTTTGAATTAAAACGCTCAATGTATTTAATGCCATCTTTTTCAGGTTTAATGACCCATTTATCGCCATTTTTATCAAATGTGGTGACAATACCGTTTTTGATATAAGTCGCATTTTTATTGTCATTGATATTAACACCGTTTTTATCAATATTCATTTTAATAGGCTGACCATTTTCATCTACTCCATCCATATTAAAACCGTTTTCATCCACGCTCAAATTAAATGACTTACCATTATCATCTCTGCTATTCATGTGCAATCCATTCTCATTGGCACTCATTTTTGTTTTATCCGTATTCAAGTAAAAACCATTTTTATCCGAAGGCATCGTTGAAGCCATGACCCCCTCAGTATTTTGCTTAGAATCAGAGGTAATTATCTTATTAATTAACTTTTCAAACTTGGAAATATCACTTTTAGCCATTTCCACATCGTTGATGTTGAAACTGGTGACCATATTATCCAATACCGTGAGCCTTACTTTTTGAGTGTTGTCTTCATAATTGTAAGTGCCATTTTTAGCTTCTTTTTGTAAAGGAAATGAATCCAATTCGCCATTGACTTGATATTTTAAGAAGAGAATAGCGGCATTCGAAGGCATATTAGGTTCAGTAGGCGTTTCAGCAAAATTGGAAACCCCCTCAGTATTTTCAGTATTATTTGCACTTTTATTTTCAGATAAAAGATTGTTGTTGTTATTAAAATTATTATCTCCAAAAGACAAGCCGACCATTACAAAAACGAGGAGGCAAGTAGCAATGAGCTTTTCCATGACATTTGTTTTATTTTGTGGTTGATTTAATATGCGTTGCACTCTAAACATCAATTGATTTTTACGATTGCCAGCAAATGCCAACGCGGGTTGATACATCGGATAATATGCCATTTCCTGCACAGTCACTAAGGCTTTGGCATAGTTCATAGAGCTGCCGCAGATTTCGATGGCGACATCATCGCAGCAGTTTTCACGCTCGTTGCGGATGATGCTCGACATCCACCACACCGCAGGATGAAAGTAAAACAGAGCTTCAATCACACTTTGAATGATGTTAAAAATATAGTCCTTTCGCAAAACATGCGCTATTTCATGAGCCAATATAGCTTCTACTTCCGTCGGAGACAGTCGATTAATAGCCCCAATCGGAAACAGAATCATGGGCTTCATAATCCCCACCACCATCGGTGTACGGGTGAGGGCGGATTCGACCAATTCGATGCTTTGTTTCACTCCAACCTTATTTTTCAAGGCATCTAAAGTCTCTATCCAATATTCATCGGCAGGAAAATTCAGACGGCTGCGGAGGTAGTAGCAATAACTGATACCGCCTAAAAGTTTGAGTATAAACAAGGCTACACCCATAACCCATATCATGACAATCAATGGAATATGCTCGTTGAAATAATTTTTGAATGCTCCTAAACTCAAGCTCCCTGTATTGACCGATGAAGGGCTTTCAAGTGTCGGATTCATCGTTTCAGTCAAAAATACTGAGGGGGTGCCTTCGGGAATAAAGCGCATAGCACTGGCTCCTTTCGTGAAGTCGTAGTAATGAATAAAGGTCGCCATTGCCGAAAATAGCACCAGTAAAAGCGACGCATTCGCCACCCAATACCGCACCCTCGCGGGCTGTTTACGCAACACAATCATGACAATGCCCATGATTAAAGCAATCGCTATGGCTTGCCAAAGGGAATGAATGACCATCCAACCGAGGGCGTAATCGAGGTTTTGGGAAAAACAGGCGAAATTAGGTTTCATTAGTTAATTGATTAAGTGACTAATTTGACTTTATACTATGGTTCAAATCAATAATGACTATTCATGTTCCCATCAAAATCAAAGCTGTCCTCCGTGATATTGCTCACAGTTCCTTTAAAATAGAGAGAGAAATCAGGTTTCAAAGCTTTGCCCAAACGTTGCTCGATTCCTTTTCTATATTTCTGAAACACCTCAGTACTGAGGGATTGACCATTGACAATAAAAACGCCTTCTTCCATCATCACTGAGCATTTATTACCCGTGAGCAAGCCATCGCGTTGGAGTTCTTGAAAAAATCATGAAAAGATTTTTTTATGGCGTTTCTCCATTTTTTCTCCAATAACACCCATTTTATTACCGATAATGCCCATTTCATTACCGATTTTACCCATATTATTGCCGATACCACCCATATCTTGACTGACTTCACCCATTTTATCGCCAATAGCCCCCATTTCATTACCCACGTCTCCCATTTTATCACTCACTGCACCCATTTCTTTACCAATAGCTTCTCTTTCATCATCAGTTTTAGCTTTCTTCATTTTGGCTTCTAATTCATGCATTTGTTTTTCAAAAGGTTTCATCTTGAGTTCCCATTCGCGCATTTCTGCTTGGAAGGGTTGCATTTTATTCTCAAATTGCTTCATTTCCACTTCGTAAGGTTTCATCTTGAGTTCTAAAACCTTCATTTCCGCTTCCAACTTTTTCATTTGCTCGTCTATGTCTAATGTATCAGTGAGGCTTTGTAGAGGATTCAGATGAGCCGTGTTGGCAACAGTTGAATTGGCAATAGAGTCTTTTTTTTGAAAGGCAAATAAAGCGATGACGCTAAGGCTTAAAGTGATGGCAAATAGCTTTTTCATGATTTAGGATTTGATTAATTGATTAAAAACAGTTATTATTTTATGAACCAACAAGCGTAGTTGAGAGTGTGATGGGACACTGATTTTGCTGATGCGACTGATTTTACTGATTTTTCTACATCTAAAAAAAAAATCAGTCTTATCAGTAAAATCAGTGTCCCATTGCATTCTTAAAAAATCATATTATCTCTCCCCATTCTTCTCCCCAAATCCATGTATTTTCAAGCGGATATACTCATTCAAATCCAAATCTTTATAGCCTTTCTCTTGCATTCCCTTAATATACTGAGGGGTCACGCCATGTATTTTCAGCTCCACCGCTTTGTTCAGCGTCACCTCTTTGAAACCCATGTCTTTATAGCCTTTGATAAAATCAGGCGTCACACCATGAATCTTCAATTCGACAAATTTACTGAGGGGTACATCTTTATAACCCGCATCTGTAAAACCTTTGATGAAATCCGCTTGAACTCCATGAATCTTCATCTCAACAATTTTACTTGGAGATAAATCCTTAAAACCCATATCGTTCACGCTCTTCACATATTCGGGTGTGATGCCATGTATTTTAAACTCCATAATTCTATTCGCTGATAAATCTTTATAGCCTGCTGCCGCCATCCCTTTCACATAATCCGCTGTGACGCCGTGAATTTTAAACTCCAAGACCTTTTCAAAATTAAGGTCTTTATAACCCATTTCACCAAATTGTTTAGCGGTTTCAGCAGAAACACCATGAATTTTAGCAGCTAAAAGGTCTTCATTGGAGAGTTTTCCAAAGCCAGCTTTATTCATTTGCTCAATATATTCAGCATCGATGCCATGAATCGCAAAGTTTTTCAACTCATCATTATCAAGTTCAACACCTGCTTTTTGGATTCTTTCAACATCCATTTTATCAATGCCATGAATTTTAGCATCCACTATTTCATCAGGCGATAATTTCTTTTGTCCTTTAGATATTTTATTGATAAATTCAGCATCCACACCATGAATTTTCATTTGAATAGCTTCATCCAAAGAGAGTTTTTGACCTGTATTGGCAATTTCTTTCAAAAACTGTTTATTCAAACCATGAATTTTAGCTTCCAAAACTTGCTCTAAAGGCACATCCACAAAACCCGCATCATACAAATCGCGTTGGTATTGAGCATCCACGCCATGTATTTTCAACTCGACGATTTTATCCAAAGACATTTCACCTTTCACATATTTTTTGAAATTGGTGATATAGCTTTCCATGTTTTCACGAGTCAAACCATGAATCGCCAAATCTTGCAATTGAGACTTTGAAATGGCGGTATAACCATTTTGTTTCAAATAATCCATATAAGATTTATTGATGTTCGACATAAATAAATGCACCATCATTTCCTCTTTAATATTGCTCATGCCATAAGTGCCGAGATAGGTTTTGAAATCAGCATTTTCCTCAAATTTGAACTTGCCATAGCCTTCATTGTCTTCAAATTTGCCTTTAAACTTCATGATACCTGCTTCGCGAGTGATGTTGAACTCCGATTCAGTGGTTGGCATAGCAGAAAATTCAGACTTTTTGAAACGGCGTGTAGAAGTCCAGTTACCTTTTTCTATATCGTGGTTGAAGGTAATTTTCACATCATCACCATCCACTTTAGCACTCCAAAAGCCCGAAGTACTGAGGGGGGCATCACCCCACTGAATAAAAGAGTCTTCTGAAATGGTAATGTTGCTTTGAGTATCATTATTATTGGCAGCCCATTTATTATTCTGAGCGACTGTTAAAACGACAATTGAACCGACTATTAAAAATGTTGCAATGAGCTTTTCCATGACATTTGGATTTTGTTTTTGTTTTAAAATACGTTGAATCCGAAGTAGAAATTGACTCTTCCGAGGCTGTCCAGCGAATGCCAGAGCCGTTGACAAAGGGAAAAAAGCCATTTCTTGAACCGTAACAAGGGTTTTAGCATAGTGAATCGAATCGCCAGTGAGTTGAATCGCTATTTCATCGCAAGCACTCTCTCGCTCAGTGCGCACCTGAGCAGACAGCCACCAAATGGCAGGATGATAATAAAATAAGGCTTCGACAAGGCATTGAAGGATATTGAAAATATAATCGTGGCGAGCAATATGCGCCAATTCATGCGCCAAAATCGCTTCCACATCTTGCGGAGAAAGACGATTGATGACGCCAATCGGAAACAAAATCACAGGCTTCAAATGCCCCACCACCACAGGCGAACGGACTAAAGCGGATTCGACCAATTCAATCCCTTTTTGAAGTTTCAATTTCTCTTTCAGTTCTGTTAATTTCTCCAACCAATATTCATCAACAGGGAAATTATGGCGGTTGCGAATGATGTAAATATAGCTCACACTGCCCATGATTTTCAATAAAAACAAAGCCATACCCAATACCCAAATCGTGAGAATAAGTGGAATGTTTTTATTGAAATAATCTTTGAAAAGATTAAGACCTCCTGCACCCAAAAGAGCATTATCAGCGGTAGAACTATCATCATTGAGTCCGGTCACTATCACTGTCAAGGCTTTACCTGCATTTTGAGGATCAGGCATTTTATTGACAGTCAAAATTTTATTCTCACCAAGTGCTGCCTTATCGTTGTCATTTGATGAAATCGTTAAGCCATTTAAAGCACTCGCTTGAGCATTTATTTCACTTTTATAGTAGTAAGTAAAAGTGGCTACCGCTGATATTAAAACCGCCAACAAGGCTACATTGCCCACAACATACCGCACTTGCGAAGACTTTTTACGCAATAAAAGCATCAAAATGCCTGTTATCAAAGCAATCGCCATCGCTTGCCAAAGGGAATGAATGACCATCCAACCGAGGGCATATTGTAGCGCATGAGAAAAAGGAGTGGCTATATTTTCCATGAAAATAAATTTATAAAACAATGATTATCAATACTGTAAGAATTAGGAATTAGGAATTAGGAAATCTCGTAATTCGTAATTCGTAATTCCTAATTCCTAATTTCAATCACCCATTTTTATTCTCCATCTCTTGAATCATCGCTTTGATTTTTTCTAATTCCTCAGGCGTCGTTTCGCCGCTTCCTAAAGCTCGCATCACTAAAGACGAAGCTGAACCTCGAAAGGCGGAATCCATGACCCCCCTCAGTACTTGGGTCTGAGTGATCTCTTGCGCAACAGCTGGCGCATAAATATGGCTGCGCTCCACGATTTCACGTTTCAGCAAGCCTTTATCGAGCATGATTTGCATAAATTTCAAAGTAGTGGTGTAGCCGATTTCTTTGTCATTAGCCTCCCTCTTTTTGTTCAATGCTTCATTGACATAGCGCACGGTCTCAGGATTTTTTTCCCAAAGCACTTGCAGAATATCCAACTCTGCATCGGTGGGCACGGGTGTCATCATTTTTTCATTCATTTTATATCAGATTTTATACAGCGATTATAAATTATATTTCAATTCATTATACGAACATTTTCGTAAGGACTAATCTAAAAAAAGAGAGTTGCAGCCCCCTAAATCCTCCAAAAGGGGACTTTGTCATATACCCCTCAGTATTCATAAGACAAAGCTATACGAACTATTTCGTAAATGCAAATTTTTATTACGATTTTTTTCGTAGTACTCTAAATTTCATTAAACCAACATATTTTTTTATCAAAAATGAAGAAAAAATATGTTTTTCAATGTTTTGGGAAACCGAATTAAAAACATAAATTTGTTGTTGAGAAACTAAAACGACAAACATATTATGAGGTACGAAACCTACCAAAAATAGATAAGACAATGAAAGGAATAATTGAGATTAAAAAATCAAATCAATTTGATATTATCATTGATAATGAATTGAATAAATATGATGATAAAGTGCTATTTCCAGAAAAATTGCAAGAGGCGAATGAGACGCTTGCAAAATATGGTTTACCTGAAAAATGGGCGAATGAATTGGCTGAAACAGGTCAAAAGCACTCATTTTGGACAACTGGAATCTTAAAAAGTGCTGATGCCATAGAAAACTCTTTCTCTATTATTGTTAAATCAAAAAACAATAACTCTGGAAAAATTTATAACATTATTACTTCTGCTCAAACTCTAAGTAAATTAGTGAAAGAGCATTGGAACGTGATGGTAAAGGTTCATATTCAACCTAAAAGCCTTGAAGGGAATCCTATTCAATATGATTTAATAGAAGTAATGACATTGTAGATTACCCCCTCAGTCATGCCTTCTTGCGAGCGCATTTTGTGCCAATGGAGCGAAACGCACAATATATCACCCTTTTATCCGATTCATCTCTTCTTCAGCCCCTGCTTTCCGATTCCGTGCACCTTTAATTTCATTGCTGCCAAAGCGATAACTAAAGTTTAATCGCAATTGTTGAGACTCCCATTTAAAGCGCAAACGCGTAGCCAAACCTGCATATTCTGAATCATATCCACCTTTGCCCGTGTGTAAAACATCTGTAAATGAGACTTTTACACTCGCATTGTCATTCCAAAATTTCTTTTGAACGCCTACATCCATCACGCCCATCGGCAAATTGTAATCAATGCGGCGATAGGGCGAATTGTACCAACCCGACAATTCAAAACTCCATCCTTTACCTGTTTTGAATGTATTTTGTGCATAAGAAGTATAGGCAGTTGTCGAGTTATTGATGACCACCAGATTATTGAAATTGCCTTTCCAAACATTACTATAAATATTAATGCTTAGATATACTTCCCACCATTTTGTTACAGGCGTTGTGAGACTTATATCCAAATTGAAACTTTGGGAATAGTCGAGATTTTCAGCTACAAAATAGGTGCGGCTTTCATCATAAGGCAGCCTTAAACCCACCACTGGAAATTTCGTTCTAACATAACCAAATGAGGTAGTCAATTTACCTTTAAAAGTATGCGTCAATTTAAAACTGTTGCCATATTCAGGACGTAAAAAAGGGTTGCCTTTTTGATAGACCAATTCATCAATTGTGTAGATAAATGGGTTCAAATCTTGATAGCTCGGGCGATTGATTCGGCGACTATAATTCAGAGCAAAACTATGGTTTTTAGAGGCTTGAAAAGTAAGAGCTGCACTTGGAAAAAAGTTGAGGTACATGGTGTCCACTTTGTCCAATTCATTGCGTTTGTAACTTGTCAAGTTGCCCAACGATTTGGTATTTTCAGCCCTTAAACCTGCTTGTAATGACCATTTTTTAGATAAATTGATGTTATAATTGACATATCCTGCATAAATTCTTTCGGTATAAACAAACGTATTGCTCCTGTTGGTATCCCTAATTTTTTCTTTATTTTGAAGGCTGAAAAAATCGAAAACGTTATCAGATTTGACATCTGAAAACTTGATGCCGTAGCCTAATTTTCCTTTTAAAAAGGGTTGTTCATAGTCGATTTTGAAGGATTTTATGCGAATATCCACAGGTCTTTGAATCATAAAATCCCGATTAAAAGACATTTGATTGGGTGATGAAAATTGATAAAGATTGGGTTGAAAACTAATGCTTTTGGATGAAAAAATACCATAATCAGCATCTATATTCAACTCATGTCCGCTCGTATCTGCAAAGCGATAATTGAGCGTATAATTTAAATTTGTATTTTGTTCTGGGTTAGTCGAGGAGGAAAATAGCGTAGCCGAATCCGTTTTAGAACTGTATTGTTGACCGATGAGTGTCGTACTTGAGCCGCCTCCTCGATGGTGACTAACTCTTCCATTCATGCTAAATCCAATCGTGTTTTTATCATTGATGTAATAATCTACACCTGCTTTTAAGTTGTGAGAAGTATCTCGCCACAGACCATTCCAGAGTTTGTCATATTTTACCCCCCTCAGTATTTGGTCGTCTTGGGTCGTATTATGCCAAATTCCTTGATTAAAACTGTAATTTCCAAACAGATTCATTTTTTTATCTCGGTAATTAAGGCTCAACGAAGTATTTAATTTAGGTGTAATACCAAACTGAGGAGAGAGGCTCAAATTGCCATTCGTACCCAATTTTCTATTTTTTTTCAACCGAATATTGATGATGCCTAAATCGCCTGCCGCATCATATTTAGCTGATGGATTGGTGATGATTTCGATGGCTTCAATATCCGCCGAATTCATACTTTTCAGAATGGATGCAAGGTCACGACCAGCCATTGGAGACGGTTTTCCATCAATATAAATCTTGACGCCCGATTTGCCTTTCACCAATATATCATCTTCTTGATTAATCTGTACGCCTGGCGCTTTTCGCAGCAATTCTAAGCCATTCATGCCCGTAGCATTGATAGTGCCTTCTACATTCATCACCAATTTATCCGCTTTAACTTCTATCAACGGCTTGGTGCTGGTGACGGTGACAGTGGCTAATTCCTTATCCAATTTTTTCAATAAAATGGGTTCTAAAGTATAATTTTCAGTTTTAAAATCGAAAGGTTGAGTCTCCGTTTTTGCAAAACCAACCATACTGATTGAAATAAAATACTGTCCAATTCCTATATTTTCAAGCAAATACTGCCCTTTTTCGTCGGTAATAGCACCTTTTACCATAATAGAATCTTTCGCTTTGAGCAATAAAACAGTTACAAATTCTGCATTTTTACCTTCATTGTCTTTCACAATACCCATAATATTTTGGGCAGAAAGCCATCCATAAAGCATTAAAAAAAGAATCGTTAAAATAAAGTGAGGTGATTTCATTTTTATTATTTTATTTTTATTACGAAAATATTCGTATGGGTTAATTAAAAAAAAAGGGTGTTTGACGCCCTCTTTAATATTCATGGTTCAAATATACTACGAACTATTTCGTAAAAGCAAATTTTTATTACGATTTTTTTCGTAGAGGTTGAAAATTTACTTTAAAAATATCAAAATGCTTAATTTTCAATAAAAAAACAGGCGAGGAAATTTTATTTAATTCAAAATAAAACGCCCAACAGATACTGCATTTCCTTGTGTTAGTTTTAAAATCAAATAGCCTTTGGGTAGGTCGTCAGTCGATATTTCAATAATATTAGTTGAATGAATAATTTTCACAGTTTTTAAAATTTGACCATTGATGCTTAGAATGTCAATTTGAGAATCTCCCTGTTTAATTTCATTACTTGCTATCACTTTCACTTTCAAAATATCGCCTTGTTGAATGGGATTAGGGTATATTTTCAAGGCATTTTGAGCTATATCGCTTGTTTTTGTCGTGGTTTGCGAAGCAGTAAAAGCCACATCCCATTGAATAGCAGGCAATACAAAAGTCAATTTTCCATGAGTGGCAAGGGCTGATACCAGCGTTGAAATCACATGACCTGTTGAGCAATCGTAAAATTTGATGTCATAACTACCATTCGAAACGCCTTCAATCACACCGCTCACACCTGAAACCGCAGCAGGAATACCCGAAGCACCGACATCTTTCCAATTGTATTTTCTGTTATGAATCCAGCCTGTTATTTTTTTGCTGTCAGCTGATTTGAGGGCATAAATATTAAATGGTGCAGCCGCAATTCCCTTAAATTCGTAGGAAGCAATATTGATCCAATCCATTCCCAAATTATCTACTTTTATCGCATGTTGCCCTGCTGAAACATTAATCGAATAGGTCTGATTCGGCAAGGCATTCGCTACATTGAGTGCGAGTGTGCCATCTAAATAAATAGCCATAGTCGGCTTCTCCCCTGCTTGACTGCCTGTTTTGACTTGAAATTGCCCTGCATTTGTATAATTGACATTAAAAATCGGCGGATTCCGATATTGCGTATTCCAAGTCGAGCCATAAAGAAAAACGCTCAATTGCGTCACGCTTGGGCTGATAATGCCTGCCGCATCTATGGTAAAATTAGAAGAATTGGCTTGTGCCCAACCACTGCCTGGAGAAATAGAAAGTTCACCTATATTACTGCCACCCGACGAAGTCGCTTTGGTCGTTTTATAATTATCAGTTTTCAAGGGGATATTGGCGAGGAAAATACTGAGGGGTTTGAAATGAAAATACAAATCACGGGGCTCGATATAGCTATCCCACCACCAAGTACCGCCGCCGCCCATCGCGCCCGATAACGCCGTTCCCCACAAGGCATTGTGAATATGAATGCCACGAGGGTCAATTGTAGAAAGCGATATATTATTAGGGTCAATGCCAAATTCACCGTTTAAAGTCGGTTTTTCAAACGTTTCGATATTGTTTCGGCTGATTTCAGCTAAGACAGATTCAATATTAGCGGCATCAATATACGAGTGATTTTGAGTAAAATCCATCTCTGGTTTTTGCCACAATTCAGCATCTTCTTCACCACTGAAACTCGTGGTAATTAAGTGTTTGGCAGGGTCTTTTTGTTTTAAAAATTGCGCCATTTCAATATGCCAATTCCTTACAGCCGTTTTTACTGAGGGGGTCGCATAATTATCGGTATAACTCACTTCATTGAATAATTCCCATGACATGATTTGAGTCGAATAGCCCCAACGCGCCACAATATAGCGCAAGCGATTTTTATGCAAAGCCTTCGCCGCAGCATTGTCGAAGAAGTTGACGGTTTGCGCGCAAGGTCCACCATTGGCTAAATTGTAGGGATTTTCAGCCCAATTAGAGTTGGTTGTGGTGGAGACTTGCCCATGGTGATTGATGCAAAACATCATATAAATGCCTTGTTCTTTGCATTTTTCTACGATATAATCAATGTACCAAGCATTATTTTGTTTGTATTTTTTCAAGCCATCGAAGCCGCCGCCTGTGCCTGACTTCCATTCTAAACCCACGCCCCAATGACACAACCACAATCGCATAAAATTTGCTTTCGCAGTGCCCATACTTTCAAGCCATTTTTTATAGTCCAAATACGGATTTCTATTTTGCCAAGCCAAATTTTGACCAATCGGAATATACTGCTCGCCATTGTCGAAACTCAAATAATTGGTCGCATTTTTTCGGATAAAACCCTTAGTTTGGGCATTAATTGCTTGAAAAGTACCTGTTGAAGCAGTGCTCGTACCACTTGGAGTCGTGAGGTTAAGGCTATAATTCCAAGTACCAATTTCGTTGGGAGCGAAACGAATGAGGTAGCTGTTGGTCGTCGTGGTTAACGAACCTGTTGAGGTATTAAGGTCAAAATCCTGCATAAAAAACCCTTCGATGGTATCTTTTCGCCCACTCGGTGCTGTAAACACACCCCTCAGTACCAACGCGTCATAATCGTAAGGATTGGCAATATTGCCATTCAAAACCACTTTCAATTCATATTTTTCATACCGCCCTACGCTCGAAGTGGCAGGCGTAACGCTTGCGATAGTTGGTGTTTGAGCCTTTAAAGAAAAAGCTGTTATACTACTCAATGCTAAGAGCGTCAAGGTGTTTTTCATATTCATTCTTCGTTTTAGTACAATAGTAAAGGTCTGAAAATTTACTAAAACAAAGTATAAAATATGAAAATCAATAATAATCAGGCACATTCAGACCCAAAACAATATCTCGCTTACCAACCCATACCCCCTCAGTATTTTTGACTAATAAGTGAGAGTTGCAGTGAGGTTTTAGAGTGATGTACCCCTCAGTAATTTGACTTCTAATTATAAATTATTGGCAGTTTTGACTGCATTTAGGGAGGACATGGTATTGATATTCTGACTGCAAATAAACAATTTCTTTAGTTTCTTGATTAGGAATCAATGCTCTTATTTTAAGAGTTTTTAAACCTTTTGTATTTGCCATTTCTGAAAATTGAACTAATCCATCATTAACCATTAGTCGTTGAGTACCATTAAAAAAAGAAACATTTTTTTCTACAGGAATCGCCCGATTCACTAAGAAAACATCCGCTTTGAATTCTTCTCCTTCAAATAATTGATTTTTTTGAGGACTAATCATTATTTTATAGGCATCTATTCTATTTTCCGTTCTTACACATCCAAAACTATCCATTATATAATTGTGCAACATTTGCTCATCCAATAAGATGTAATTTTTGAGTAGTGCTAAATATATTTTTTCATTCGATTTGAAATCCGTCCAAAATGTGTCATTTTTAAGTATTTTCTGAATGAAAATCCTCTCTAATAATATGCTATGGGGCTTCTCAACAATGGATTTTAATTTTTGGTAACATTCAAGCATTGAGTCCCTAATTTCCTTAATATTGACTTTTTCATTTTTTTCTAAATGAGATAAGTTCCTTGCTATAACTGCCGTGAATGATTTTGATGATTCATAAACGGTTCTTGCACGATTTGCAAATTGACCGTAATGATTAGGGTTTATTGAAGAGTATTTTTCAATTTGATCTAAAAGCATATCTGAATTGTAATGAAGTACAATATTATTTTCCTTCAAAACCTTTTCCGTTTCTTTCATCACCGAATTGTGAGCAGTTTTATTTTCAACCGTTTTACCACACAACTGAAAGCCTAAAACACCAATAACAGACAAATAAATACCATGCAACCAAAGCATTTTCATAGGGTAATTGTTTAAAGTTTATTTAAAAAAATGATGACTTTTCAATAACGATGGCAGTAGAAAACTTATACTTTAAATTTTAATTTTAACAGAATGGCTCTAATGTTCTCCTAAATGACAACCTAATGACAATATTAGATGTATTGAATAGAAGCGTTTAAATTTTCGTAATAAAACAATCTATCAACAATTAAAAACTATATCCATGTTGAAAAAAATACTCTTTTTGCTTTGCTTTACCCCCCTCAGTATAACGGCTGTTTTAGGGCAGGATTTTTATGATATTAATACCATTCAAGAAATAAAAATCTATTTTTCTCAACCAAATTGGAACACTTTATTGGTGACAGCCGCTCAATCGACGGCTGAATCTTATACTATTTCTTACAGAGTGGTAGTCAATGGCGTGTCATACGATTCAGTGGGCGTAAAATATAAGGGCAATTCTACCTTCAACGCTACGCGTAAAAAAAACCCTTGGCATATTGAATTAGACCACGTCAAACCTCAAGATTATCAAGGCTATAAAGACATCAAACTGGCGAATATTTTCTCCGACCCCTCATGTGTGCGGGAGGCTTTGAGTTATGAATTGATGCAGCCTTATACCGATTTGCCTCGCGCCAATTATGCAAAAGTATGGGTCAACGATGTGCTTATCGGGCTTTATACCAATACGGAAGCGGTGACAAAGACATTTTGTAAAAAGCATTTTCCTTCATCGGGCGGCAATATATTTGTGAAATGCACGCCGCCTTCGCTTCAAGGAGGTAGTGGAGGGGCATCTTCTGTTGCTTATTTGGGTACAGATTCGTCCTTGTATTATAAGTCGTATGAAATGTATTCTGATTACGGCTGGAAGCAATTGATTCATTTATGCGATACTTTGAATAATAAATCAGCAACAGAATTTGAAAAAATATTAGACGTTGATCACACGCTTTGGATGCTGGCTTTTAATATTCTTTTTGTCAATTTAGACAGTTATACAGGCAGTTTTACTCAAAATTACTACCTCTGGCGTGATGATAATGGGCGATTTAATCCAATCATTTGGGATTTGAATATGTCGTTTGGCGGATTCCCTGGAGGTGTAGGCGGAGCACCAAGCGGGAGTCTTGACAGTTTAGGCATGGCAAAGCTCAATCCATTTACCCACGAAACAAATGCCGCTAAACCATTGATTTCCAAGCTGTTATCGAATGAGCGTTTTCGTAAAATGTATATTGCCCATTTGAAAACCATGACAAATGAGGCATTTAAATCAGGAAAATATCGCACTCGCGGCGAAGCGATGAGGCAAATAATAGACGCGGCTGTTCTAAACGACCCTAATAATTTGAGTACGTATGCTTTGTTCAAAACCAATTTTTATTACGGTAATTTTAGTAGCGGCGGACCGGGCGGAGGCAATGCACCAGGCATTGTGAGCCTCATGGAAAACAAAATAAAATACCTCGATACACTCGCTGTTATGAAAGCAACAGCACCCATCGTTTCAAATATAGCATCTACATCTAATGTAAAACTCAATGATACTGTGTGGATTACGTCAAAAGTAGCGGGTCATTCAGCGAATGGCGTTTTAATCGGTTATCGCTTAAAATCTACTGATTTTTTCAAAAGAGTAGAGATGTTTGACGATGGTTTGCATAAAGACGGAGCAGCGAATGACGGCACTTTTGGCATCGGATTCAAGCTCGTCAACCCAACGATGCAATATTATATTTGGGCTGAAAATGCGAATGCGGGTATCTTCTCACCTGAGCGAGCTGAGCACGAATATTATCAGGTAAATGCTTCATTTGTAGCAGGCGATATTGTCATCAATGAGGTCATGGCGTCCAATACCAAAACGGCTGCTGACCCCAATAATCAATTTGATGATTGGATAGAATTGTATAATAAATCTACTTCTGCGGTGGATATTAGTGGCTGGTTTATCAGCGATGATCCGCTCAAATTGGCTAAATGGAAAATATCAAAAAACACGTCAATACCTTCAAATGGCTACCTAATCGTTTGGGCGGATGAAGATAGCAGTCAAAATACAGCCTCCAGCCTTCATGCAAATTTCAAACTGAGTGGTTCGGGGGAAGCTGTTTTGCTCTCTAAAAGTGATACAACACTCATTGACAATATTACTTTTGGTGCTCAAAAAGCAGACATTAGTTTTGCTCGCCGCCCCAATGGAACAGGCAATTTTGTCTTGCTAACGCCTACCTTTAATGCCAATAATAATACTGGAACAACAGGTACTGAGGAAATTTTGCTTGAAAATGATGTCAAATTGTTCCCAAATCCTACAAATACTGAGGGGGTAACGGTGCAACTCAATTCAGATAAAACAATGAATTTATCGGTTTATAATACCTTAGGGCAAGCTGTTTTTGAAAGTAAAATAAGGGGTGAAAGTTTTATTGAAACCCATAATTGGCAACAGGGTTTGTATTTTATTAAAATTGGAAATATTTCTAAAAAGTTGGTGGTGCAATAATATATAATTGTTTAAGGGTGTATATTTGTATAAAATAAAAAAGATGGGAACTGCTATTCAAACACCTGAGTCTATAAATCTAACATTATCCGAACAAAAACGGTTGACCCCGCAGGAGTTTCTTGTATGGGAACGTAAGCAACGGTTGAAGCATGAATTTATTGATGGGAAAATTTATACTATGGGAGGCGCGAGTAAAAAACATAACAAAATCACATTCAATATCAATGGTTTGCTTTGGTTTATTCAACAAACTTTAACCAATTTGTGGTGCGACATAAAGTTATGTACTACCCTTGGGACATAAAGTTGAAACCGCCTTAGCGTTCTTTGAAAATACTGTGAATTTTAGGACATTTTCG
>JAYTUY010000296.1:0-42463 GCA_043744275.1 Saprospiraceae bacterium | reverse complement strand
ACTTATTTGAAACTGTTTCAGTTGAAAATTGTTTAATTTTGCTGTATCGCGGAACTCCAATTCCGCATTTCATAAGCTGTAAACATGCGGAACTGGAGTTCCGCGATACTATAATATGAGAGTTTACTTCGATAATGCCGCCACTACGCCCATCGCACCAGAAGTTATCGAAGCGATGAGCCACACCATGCGGACACTCTATGGCAATCCTTCAAGTATTCATGCAGACGGTCGGGCTGTTCGCACTGCCATCGAAGACGCGCGTAAGACGGTGGCAAAATGTATTCAAGCGGGTATCGGCGAGATATTTTTTACTTCGGGCGGTACTGAATCCAATAATATGATTCTGAAAAATGCTGTGCGAGATTTGGGTGTCAAGCGCATTATCACCTCTCCTATTGAGCATCATTGCGTTTTGCATACGTTAGAGGCATTGAAAAAAACAAGCAATATTCAAGTAGATTTTGTAGAAATTGATGAAAAAGGGCGCATTAATTTAGAGAATTTAAGAACTTTATTATCAAAAAATAGTAGTGACTCAGATGCCACACCCCCTCAGTCAAACGGCAAAACATTGGTCTCTTTGATGCATTCCAATAATGAAATCGGGACGATGATTGACCTCGATGCGGTTTCAAAAATATGCGAAGAATACAACGCTTTTTTCCACAGCGATACGGTGCAAACGATGGGTTATTTTCCGATAGATGTTCAAAAAACAAAGATTCATTTTTTGACTGGCGCAGCGCATAAATTTCATGGACCTAAGGGCGTGGGCTTTGTATTTATCAACAGCGATGTGACGCTTCATCCGTTTATTGATGGTGGTTCGCAGGAGCGCAATATGCGTGGCGGTACTGAAAACACGGCTGGTATCATCGGATTGGCATTGGCTCTAAAAATGGCGTATGAGGATATGTACGACCGTGAAGATGAAATTATGGGCATACGTAACTACTTGAAAAACAGGCTGTTAGAGACTTTTGATGATATTCAATTTATAGGAGACAATACTGAGGGGTCTTGCCATTATAAAGTGCTGAATGTCTCATTTCCATCTTCAATGAAATCGGAATTATTGCTCTTCAATTTGGATATTGCCGGCATTTCGGCATCGGGTGGCTCGGCTTGTAGTTCAGGGGCTGAAGGTGGTTCGCACGTCTTGGATGCCTTGGATATTGACCCTTCTCGCAAGTGCATTCGCTTCTCTTTTTCACATTATAATACTCTCGATGAAGCAGATTTTGTAATTGAAAAATTGAAAAATTTGACACCACTGAAGAAAGGAGTTTTGAGTTGAGAGTTGAGAGTTTGAAATTTGAATTTAAAAAGCCTTACAAATCATTGATTTTGAATGATTGAAATAAAAACGTACATTTGAATAAAAATTAAGACATGACAATAGAAATTCCAGATATAGTGTTAAAACAAACCCCTCAGTATGCAACGCCTGAGGCATTAAAAATAGACTTTGCTGTTTGGCTGTATGAACGCGAGATATTGACCTTATCTCAAGCAGCTCGATTATGCGCTCAAACCCGCTTAAAATTTCAAAAAACTTTGAAGTCTAAAGGTGTCCACATTCATTATTCAAGTGAAGATTTAAAAATTGACGTTGAAAACATGTAATTCAAACTCTCAATTTTCAACTCTCAATTTTCAATTCACTCGTCTCCACTAATATATTTATAAGCCATAGTTGCCAAAACTGAACCGCCCAAACCTCCGACCATATAAATCCATAAATTATTCCAATAGCTCAAATGTGCTATGCATGTTGCGATAGCCACAACTGGGTTGAACGCACTGCCCGACACACTCCCGAGCGTGTACATCAAAGCAGTCACTGTAAAACCGATAGCCAATCCGTAAAAATTATTGCCATCCAATGCCTTTGAAGTGGCAACCGTGAGGATGACCCATGTCAAAGCAAAACTACCTAAAACTTCAGCCATGAGAGCTGGTATCATCGAAAAAAACTGAGGGTTTGTAGCGATAAAGCCAACCGGCGGCTTGGCTGAAATCAGCACTGCTGTCATCATAGAGGCTGCAACAGCCCCTAAAATTTGCGCTATCCAGTAGAATCCCATTTCCTTCAAGTTGATTCTACCTCTCAAATATATAGCTAATGAAATAGCAGGATTGAATTGTGCTCCAGAAAGATAGCCCATAGAATAAATCAAAACCATCAGCATAGAACCCACCGCCAAAGGCTGTAAATCAGCCGATACTTTGCTGTAAGAGGTCATGCAGATAGTCAAAACAAGGAAAAATGTGCCGATGAACTCGACTATATATTTTTTCAGACTCATAGTCTTTTATTAAATTTTGTAGTGGTTTCTACGAATCCCTACTAATTAGGTTTTCGATTTTACTTACTTTTGGGCAAACTTATTCAAAATTTAACAAGGAAAGAAATTTTTCCTTCAAAAAGCTATATAACAAAATCGCTACAAAAAAAACCCGCTGCCTGAGGTTTAGGCACCGGGTATCAATCGTGTTAGCTCGTTATTTTGCAACAACGATGGTTTTAAGACGGATTGTCATTTTAAAGTCACGATAGTTTACTTTTATTAACAAATCATTATATTTTATTATGAAAATAGCTTTGATTGGATACGGAAAAATGGGTAAAACCATAGAAAACATCGCCATACTGAGGGGTCATGAAATTATGCTGCGCCTTGACGTCAATAATCCCGAAGATTTTGATAAACTTTCTGAGGCGGATGTTGCCATTGAATTTACCCGCCCAGAATCAGCGGTTGGTAATCTCGAAAAATGTATTGCAGCAGGTGTGCCCGTTGTATGCGGAACGACGGGCTGGTTGAAGCATTTTGATGACATTGCGGCTAAGACTAAGGAGAAAAACAGCGCATTTTTTTATGCTTCTAATTATAGCATCGGCGTTAATATTTTTTTTGAAATCAATAAGCGACTGGCTGAAATGATGAATACTCAAACGCAATATGATGTAAAAATGGAAGAAATTCACCATACTCAAAAGTTGGATGCGCCAAGCGGCACGGCTATTACTTTGGCAGAAGGTATTTTTCAAAATATTGGAAGAAAAAATAATTGGGTGTGTGCAACTGAAAATAGCCCAAATACTCCCAAAGGGGCAGGTGAGGGGTCTAATCATGATATTGTCATCACAGCCAAACGCATTGACCCTGCACCTGGTACTCATACGGTCACCTATGATTCGCCAATTGATACCATCGAAATCACTCATACAGCACACTCTCGAGAGGGTTTTGCAACGGGTGCGGTGTTGGCAGCTGAATGGCTTTTTGGAAAAAAAGGGGTGTTCTCGATGAAAGATATGCTGGGGTTTTGATGAGGAACAATTCTACGAGGGTTCAAAAAAAATATTTTCTTTGAATTCCATTTTTGAGCCCAGAGGACTCATACGTTTGTAGAAATAACAAAATCCCGAAAGTATTTCAAGAGTCCATAGGACTCACACGTTTGTTGGAATTTATAAACGTGTGAGTCCTACGGACTCGTAACAGGCATGTATTTCTCTATATTTCTACAAACGTGAGAGTCCTCTGGACTCTATTTCAAAGCTCGGACAATCCAGGTTCTTTCGAAGAAGTATATATGAGAAACACCCCCTCAGTAAAAACGCCATTTCACTTATTTTAAAAAACATTTTTCCAAAATGAAACAGACATTTTTACTCCTTTTAATCCTCTTCATTTCAAGCACTTTAATAGCTCAAAATTATACTTATCTCAAAGCTGATAGGCTATTTGATGGAGACGTTTTGCATGAAAAATGGGGCGTTTTAATTAAAGATAATTTGATTGAAGTTGTTGATAATCAATCAGTTATAGAGAAAAATTTACCGCTGAATACTCAAACGATTGACTTAAAAAATGCTACCCTACTGCCTGGTTTAATAGAAGGGCATTCACACCTATTATTACATCCTTACAACGAAACCAATTGGGATGATCAAGTGCTGAAAGAATCACGCGCTGAACGAGTTGCGCGGGCAACTGTCCATGCCGAAAGAACTTTAAAAGCAGGTTTTACGACTGTCAGAGACCTTGGTACTGAGGGGGCAGATTATGATGATGTCGGTTTGAAAACAGCCATTGAAAAAGGCGTGATAAAAGGTCCACGCATGATTGTGGCTACACGAGCACTCATCGCAACGGGCAGTTACGCGCCCAAGGGATTTAGTGCCGACATCACCATTCCACAAGGCGCGGAGGAAGCCGACGGGGTGGACAATTTGACACAAGCCGTTCGGCGACAAATAGGAAAGGGGGCGGATGTGATAAAAATATATGCTGATTATCGGTGGGGTTTGATGGGTGAAGCCAAACCGACTTATACAATTGATGAAATAAAACGCATCGTGGAAGTGGCAGCGAGCAGTGGTCGCCCGACAGTGGCACATGCAGGCTCTGCTGAAGGGATGCGCCGCGCGATACTCGGTGGCTGCGAAACGCTGGAACATGGCGATGCAGGCACCCCCGAGATTTTTAAACTGATGGCATCAAATAATGTCTGCCTATGCCCTACCCTTGCCGCAGGCGATGCAGTCAGCCAATATCGGGGTTGGAAAAAAGGGATTGACCCTGAACCTGAGCGCATTAAAAACAAACGCGTAACTTTTAAACAGGCGTTGGATGCTCGTGTGAAAATATGTTTTGGCGGCGATGTCGGCGTTTTTCCTCATGGCGATAATGCGCGGGAGCTTGAAATGATGGTAGATTATGGTATGACGCCGCTTGAAATACTCAAATCTGCTACCAGCATCAATGCCGATGCCTTTCATATGGCTAATAGAATTGGACGTTTGCGGAAAGGGCTTTTAGCGGATATAATTGCAGTAGAGGGCAATCCGATGGAAGATATTAGGGCGATTCGCAAGGTTGTGTTGGTAATGAAAGATGGGAAGCAGTAAACTTTCAAAAAAAAGTCAAAATACTGAGGGGTATTCTTTTTTTTAAAATAAAATAATCTATATTTGCACCGCTTTTGAAGAAAAGCTCAGTTTTTAACAAAATATTCTACCCGAGGCGGGCGTGGCGAAATTGGTAGACGCATCAGACTTAGGATCTGACGCCGCGAGGTATGGGGGTTCGAGTCCCTTCGCCCGCACTTATTAATGCTCAATGAACAATGTTTTAATCTTAATGAAAAATGCTTATTTTCTCTAACTTTAATGAATTATTGAAAATATACCTTTTGCATTAAGCATTGTTTATTGAGCATTTTTTTTTCTCCTAAGTCATTGATTTTCAACGACTTTTATTTAATAATTTTTCACCATTAATTTACAATAAAAAATGTCCAACGTCGTCAGAACAGATATTGACTCGGTGAATGCCGTATTGACGGTGACTATTCCGAAGGAGGAATATCTCAATAAAGTCCAACAAGATATAAAAAAGTATTCGCAAAAGGCACCCATGAAAGGCTTCCGCCCGGGCAAAACGCCCCCTACATTGGTCAAAAGAATGTATGGTCAGCAATTCCTCATGGATGCGGTGAATGATAAAATGCAACAGCATTTGAACGACTATTTGCAAGCTGAAAAAATAGAAATGCTTGGTCAGCCGATTGCCTCTGAAGAGCAAGACAAATTTGATTTAGATTTGAAAAATCCACAAGATTTGACCTTTAAATTTGATATTGGCTTGACCCCTCAGTTTGAATTGAAAGGTTTGGAAGGCGTATCCTATGAACGCTATGCTATTCAGTTGGATGAAAAAATGGTAACAGCTGAATTGGAAAAAGCACTTAAAAGCAGTGATAAAAATGAAGAGGTAGAAGGTGTGGTGCAGGAAGATGATGTGATTACTTTGAAAATCAAGGAAGTAGGTGGTACTTTAGAAAATGAAGTAGCCGTTTCTACCAATTGGATGACGGAAGATATGCATTCGGTCTTTTTGACCCAATCTAAGGGCGACACTTTGACTATCAATATTTTTCAGTTAGAAAAAGAAACGACCCCTCAGTATGTCCGCAAATATTTCCTCGGTTTGGAAGAAACGGATGAGCGCGAAGTGAATGAGAACTTTCACGCAACCATTATCAAAATTATGCGTGCGACAAAACCTGTCATGGATGAAGATTTCTTTCAAAAGAATTTTGGCGTGGCTACTGAAGATGAAGCGCGTCAGAACATTATTTTGATGCTCGGTCAGAATTATGAAAGTCAAGCAGATGCTTTATTATTGCGCGATTTTCAAGACCGTTTGATGAAAGAAAGTGTTGTTCAATTGCCTGATACCTTTTTGAAACGCTGGTTGAAAACGCAAAATAAAGAATATACTGACGACTTGATTGAAAAAGATTATGACCGTTTTGCTGATAATATGCGCTGGTCTTTGATTCGGTCAAAAATATTGAAAGAAAATAATATTGAGATTACGCATGAAGAATTGAGAACTTATTACGCCAATAAAATACGCGGTTATTTCGGTGGTATGCCGCTTGATGATTCTTTTATCGGCAGCCTTGTAGAGAAAGCGATGGATGATGAAAAACAATTCAACGACCTTTACGAAGATGTCATGACAGAGAAAGTTTTCAACGCTATGAAATCTACTGCCACGCTTAATAATAAGCCTATTTCAGTAGATGAATTCAATTCAGTGATGGCAACGGCTCGTTTTGAAGCCTCAAAATCTCGCGGTGAAATCAGTGAAGTAGAGCCAGCAGAAGAAGTTGAAGCATAATTTCAAGTCATTGATTGGCATACTTAGCCCCCCTGCCCCCAAAGGGGGAGTCCCATCCGAGAGTGTTAAAAACGTTCTTTTTAGAACAAATTTAGCATACTTTGTAGGCGTCCCCCCTTTGGGGTTAGGGGGTTAAGTATTTATTCAATTTTATAAAAACAAAAACAGCCGCACAGCGTAAACTTAAAGGTCGCTTTTGCGGCTGTTTTTTTTTCTGAAATTTCAACAAAGACGATGAAATTACGTTTCATTTAGTACATTTATGTTTGATTGACTCTGTATGATTAACGCACATTATTTTAAAAATCCATATTTAAAAATACACTAAAATAGAGACCGATTATGATTCCTAAAGATGAGTTTAAAAAATATGCCACCAAACACATGGGCATGAGCACTATGCACCTTGAAAAATTCATGGAAAAGAGTGTGCAAGGCGTATCAGTTCCGAATATCCATAATTTCACGCCTGCTGTTATTGAAGAGCGTCAATTGAATGTCGCTCAAATGGACGTTTTCAGTCGCTTGATGATGGATAGAATTATTTTTTTGGGCGTTGCTATCAACGATTATGTCTCGAATGTCGTTCAAGCGCAACTCCTTTTCTTAGAAAGTACTGACCCTAAGCGCGATGTTCAGATGTTCGTTAATAGCCCAGGCGGTTCAGTGATTGATGGTTTTGGTATTTATGACACGATGCAATATGTTTCGCCAGACGTCTCTACTATCTGTACAGGCATGGCGGCATCAATGGGTGCTTTCCTTTTGTGTTCAGGTGTGAAGGGCAAACGCAGCGCATTGACGCACAGCATGGTGATGATTCATCAGCCATCGGGCGGTATGCAAGGACAATTTTCAGATATGGAAATTAGCTACAAACTTATCAGAACGCTTCGCCATTCGCTATACACAATTATAGCTGAAAATTGCGGAAAGACGTTTGAAGAAGTTGAGAAAGACTCTGACCGCGATAATTGGATGTCAAGCACAGATGCTAAAACATATGGTTTGATTGACGAAGTATTAGTTAGAGGTGTTAAAAAAGTTTAATAAACAATGAGTAGTCGAAAAAATCCAGGATATTATTGCTCGTTTTGTGGACGAGATAAGTCGCAAGTGGGCATTCTCATTGCAGGTGCCGAAGGGCATATCTGCGAAATATGCGTCGAGCAAGCCCTCGAAATAGTGGAACAGGAAATAGGCACAACTAACCCTGCTGCTAAAAAGAAAAAAGGGGCTAAAAAAGAGGAAAAAGAATGGACGCCTATCGTTAAAAAACCGGCTGATATTAAGTCTTATCTCGATCAATATGTCGTGGGTCAAGATGAAGCTAAAAAGGTTTTAGCGGTTGCCGTTTACAACCATTATAAAAGATTGGGTCAAAATACAAAGGCTGTGAGTGTCGGTGAAATCAATGAATGGGAAGATGTGGAGATTGAAAAATCCAATATTCTTTTCGTTGGGCGCACAGGTACAGGCAAGACTTTGATGGCTAAAACCATCGCCAAACTCCTCAATGTGCCTTTCTCTATTGTGGATGCTACGGTTTTTACAGAAGCGGGTTATGTGGGTGAAGACGTGGAAAGTATGCTCGCCCGCTTGTTGCAAGTTTGCGATTATGATGTCAAAGCTGCTGAGCGCGGTATTGTTTATGTCGATGAAATTGATAAAATTGCTCGAAAAGGCGACAATCCAAGCATCACACGCGACGTATCGGGTGAAGGTGTACAGCAAGGTTTATTGAAAATGCTGGAAGGAACGGATGTACAAGTGCCGCCGCAAGGTGGTCGGAAACATCCTGAACAAAAGCTGATTACGGTCAACACCAATAATATTCTTTTTATCTGCGGTGGTGCTTTTGATGGTATTGAAAAAGTGATTGCAAGGCGCATGAATACCCAAGTCATTGGCTTCAATGCTGAAATGAAATCGCAAATTGACCGTGAAAACCTGCTGCAATATATCACACCGCAAGACGTCAAGAGCTTCGGTTTGATACCTGAGTTGGTCGGTCGTTTGCCCGTTTTGGCGCATCTCGAACCCCTCAGTCTGGAGACCCTCAAAAGCATTTTGACTGAGCCGAAGAACTCTTTAGTCCGTCAATATCAAAAACTCTTTGATTTTGAAAACGTCAAATTGACTTTTACACCCAGTGCTATTGAGTTCATCGCTAAAACTGCTTTGGATTATAATCTCGGCGCGCGCGGCTTGCGCTCCATCTGCGAAGCCATCATGACGGATTTGATGTTTGAAATCCCGTCATTTGAAGACCTTAAAGAGTTTGAGGTGACGCGGACGTATGCACGGGAAAAAATGAGTAAATCGAAATTGATAAAATTGAAGGCGGCTTGATGCATCTTTGTATTTATTTAAATAACTTTGCGTACTACACTTTAATTAACGGTAGTTAAATTAATAAACATCATGCACTCAAATTTCCAATCCATACAAACGTTCAGCCAAACAGGTAGTTTGACGGCTGATTTGGTTTGGTCTATGCGTAATGCTTACGTGAGTGTTAGAGCGTTATTTGGTAAAGTAGGTGCATTTATATTAGCCTTATTAGGGGCTATTATTTTACGAGGTGTGCTATGGTTTTTAATACGAAAACTCAAAAAAGAATTTAGAACAGACATTGAAGTAACACCCAATAATTACAAGGAATTGAAAACTGTTCATATTTCTTTATCGTCTAAAACAGCCCTGTTGGCTCGAATGAAGCAAGTAAATTTTGCAAAATTGCCCTTTTTACTGAGGGGGGTATTCAATCAAGCCCTGACAATTTTAGGCTTGCTCGAAGATTTCAATTCTGCTTTAGAAAAACAATTAGTACAGTTAGATAATTGCGACACAGGGGATTCATATTTTGAAATAGTTAGTGAATCTACTTTGTGGTCAATGAGAACACCCCACTATGAATACCGATTATAATTATGTTTGATAAATGTTTTGAATTTCAATATAAGACTAATAAAATTGAACGAATAGGTGAGAGCGATGTGAAAGTGCATCTTCTCACCTTTCGTACTTTTAAAAATCGAGTAATCATAGTCAATGTTCATGAACACCAAGAACACTCACTTTATGTATTAAAATTCTTTGATAAAAATCACCGCCTTTCAGATAATAAGTTCAGTCTATTGACAGCCGACGGAGAAGCATCTGCTATCATCAATACCAATATTGCTATCATGCAACATTTTTATAAGCAAAACCCTTACGCTTCCTTTGCTTTTATGGGCGCGCCTACGCAAGAAGAAATAGAAACGAATATCCAAAACCATCATCATTCTGCTTATAGTACCAAACGTTTTAAATTGTATAGGCGCATTATGTCTCTATTTTTCAATCCCGCGCAATTTTTACATGTGCAAAATATACAATGCAGTGCCTATTTGATGGCTAACCGTGATTTTCTCTATCCCAATCATGATTTCATGTTAAAAAAAATCATTCAAAGGTTGAAAACAGCATATCCTGATGAAATAGAGGAAGATGGTTTTAAGAAAAATTGAAATTATCACCCAACAGCGCATCTCGAACCCCTCAGTCTGGAGACCCTCAAAAGCATTTTGACTGAGCCAAAGAACTCTTTAGTCCGTCAATATCAAAAGCTCTTTGATTTTGAAAACGTCAAATTGACTTTTACACCCAGTGCCATTGAGTTTATTGCTAAAACGGCTTTGGATTATAACCTCGGTGCCCGCGGCTTGCGCTCTATCTGCGAAGCCATTATGACGGATTTGATGTTTGAAATCCCGTCATTTGAAGACCTTAAAGAGTTTGAGGTGACGCGGACGTATGCACGAGAAAAAATGAGTAAATCGAAATTGATTAAATTGAAGGCGGCGTGATGCCCCCTCAGTATTTATTGAATATTTAAAATCGGAACGGTGAATACTGTTCCGATTTTTTTTAGTCAAATTGTTTTGTTTTAAGACAAAAAAGTCGAAATACTGACGGGAACGATGGTTTGGATATAACAATTTCGACAGATAAAGGTGTGTGTATTCTGTGGTCTGGAGACCGACACAATAGGTAAGTGTCGGTTATAAAGAACTAACGAGCAAATCAATTCTTTAACAGAAGACATCAAGCGAGCTGGGTCAATCAGATTTTCTGAACAATTAACTTCAATTCTTCAACCAATGCTTGGAGTTTAAAAATCTGTCTGTTTGCAATATTAATTGAATTTTGATTCCCCATAGAAAGTGCCAATTTATAAATAGAACCAACTGATTCTCTCAGTCCTTCAATTGGAAAACCTATATCAAAAACAATAGAACTAATATCCATTTTAATTTTTTGTTGTTTTTCCTCCAATTCGTCATATTTTAATTGTATATCTCGTTTTGAATGCAGAATTAATTGCCTTTCTGTAAATTCTGAATCCAATTTTTTTATGGTTAACAACATGGTATCGTCCAATTTTAATAATGAACAGACGAAATGAAACGATTCTCCCTGTTCAGTATCAATCCCCCAAACACTTGATTCTGGATTAACTGAATCAGGTTTTGTTAATTTATAAGAAACCATATCAAAAAAGTTAAGTAAAAAAGGGAAGCCTTCAACAAGGTCTTGTTGGGATAAAATCTTTGGTGTTTGAGAAAAGATACGTTGATACCATATTGGATATTCACCAATTACTTCTAGTTTATCAATAGTAAAATTACATTCAATAATTAAGATACCCATTGATTTAATAAGGCTTTTACAGAGAACAGATTCATCAATCATTTTAACATTGCTTTGATAAGATTATAAAAAGCTTCTTCAACACCGATTCCAAGTTTTGCGCTACATATAAAATCACAAATTACAGGAGCATTTTTTACAATTTCTAATATTTCATCTGGCTTAAATAAATCCGATTTATTAAGAACAACCTTGATAATAGCAGAAGGAAGTAAACTTCTAATAAATTCATAGTCAGATTTTAAATTTTGGATAGTTTTAAATCGAGTCAAATCAGCTACTAAAAACACTCCAGAAGCACCGAGAAAATAGGATGGTGGAACTTTATTTTGTGAAGCTTCTCCTGCTATATCCCATACCAACAAAGGGAATCTTTCTCCTTCAATTATAATAATTTTTCGATTTACTTTAACTCCTATAGAAGTAAGATAACGGTCATCAAAATGTTGGTAAATAAATTGGTTGAAAAGAGAAGTTTTGCCAACTGCAGAACTTCCTGTTAATACTACTTTCGCCCCCATGTTAGAAATTGCCATTCTTGATAAAGATAAAACAGATTTATCTTCTACTTTATCAGGGATTTTATTCAAATCAGGTTCTTGCTTTTTCAAGTTGATTGTTTCTTTGTCTATTCTGTCAATAAAGTCGATTACCGAAACTAAAATTCTATTTTTATGTATATCGATTTTACCATAGCTGAGAGTTTTATTCCCAATTACTTGTTGGAGTTCTCGAAATCTGGCTCTCAATAACACGATGTCATTTTGATATTGAAGGTTTTGACTCTCAAGTACTTTGGCTAATTCATCAAATACAAAATGTAAATCTTGAAAAATCAGATTCTCTTTCAGTTTAACCAGTTTTTCTTTATCTGTCATGATGATATAATTATAGATTCTCGCTCATGTGCAGCCTGTGACTGTGTATGTACATATTAAATTTTAGCTAAAAGAATAAACCACCCCCTCAGTAAAAATAATTTTTCGTGTTTGGAGACTAAATAATATATGCACAGTCAGTAGTACTTCACGAGCGGCCTTGTTTTATATATGATATTTTGTTGGGATTTCACAAACAACTGGAATCAACAGAGCTTTTCTGTCTACTCATTTGCCCAGTATGCAAATGATTGTGGCGGAGTCAAATTATAGTCTTCTCTCAAACATTTAGGAGTTTTAAATTTTGTTGTATTTTTAATTTGAATAGCAAAACCAGCTTCTCTGTCTGCAAAATATTCGTAGAAGTATTGCTCAGTTATTCCAGAAAACTCTTTTGTCAAATGCCAAAGTGTTTCAAGGTCATGTTTTATAATTTCTCCAATTTGAAATTCACCTATTACTTTTTGAACTGGCGATGAAGAATAAACTAAAACCGATTTAATATTTTCGTTTTTAAAAATTGCCTTTCTAAATTCAAATTTTTTTGTACCATCAAATATTTTGTTGGCAAATTCTGGTTTTATTGATAATACGACTTTCATTCTAATTACATTTATAGATTAATACGCCTTTCAGCACATCATATAGCCAATTACTAAATAACTCAATTGCAACTGCTATTACAAGTGCAAATATTGCATATATAAAAATAGTTTTTACATTATTGCGTTCATACTTAGACTTAATTAAGATACTAACACTCTCTTTATCTTTTTCCTTCCAATGATACGCCAAATAAATTTCTTTAGCTGTATTTGGCAACGCTACATAATTATTCCATCGATAATTTTCCAAGTTCCGGCAACTTAGGAATGGCTGATGATTACCAACCACTTCTTCATCGTTTGAACAAATAAAAAAGAAATGCATCTTTTTAATTTTAAAAAGGCTTTTATTTATGCTTTCTAACAGGCTTAAATTCAAATCTCTTATTTCATTCACCCTAAAATCTAACATTTCAATTTCTGAAAAAGCACTTTCTAAAATAGCATTAGTAGGTTTACTTATTGTTGAAAGAGAATTTATAAATTTGCCTTTTACTCTATATCTTAAATATATTGTATTTTCTTGCTTAGGTAAATTTATTGTGACAATAGTTCCCCCAAAATTATTTTCAAAATTTAAGTCAGTTATTGATGATTTATATATGTTAAAAATAAAATTGTTATTAATATCTCTTATTTCATTGAACTTACTAGTTGTACCCAGTTTAACACTATAATTTTCATTAAAAATTGCACTTACAAGGTCGGGTTTATCAATAAATTTACCTACAATATCCTCAAAATCTGAAAAAATTATGTTAGTAGGAAAATAAATTTTAAGACAATTTATGTTTATTGTATTTAACAATTTAAGACCAATGTCTAAAAATTTATGTGCATTTTTACTTCCATTGGGTATTTTCCAGAGATTAAAATGTAACTCTATGTCATTGACTGATTCTAAATTTTCATTAATTGGCTCGTACCAAATAGCAATACTTTTCATTAGTAAGCAAATTTTAAAATTGTGTCGAATTGTTCAGTTGTTATTTTCGAAAATCCTCGAGGCACACTCTCATAATCCTTAATGATACCATTATTTACTAGCCATTCAAGATTAGGTCTTTTTCTAAATGAATAGGTGTATAAGAAATTTACTATAAATGGTTTTAATGTGGGATAAAAATTCCAATGTTTTAAAAGTTCTTCATTCGTAAATACGCTTCTTTTTCTACAAAGCGTTAAGAATTCATCAATACTTTTAATATTAGTTACACAAGACTCTATGATTCCGATAGTTGTAACGACACCTTTATATTTTCCTCCTGTCATGTAAAATACCACAACATCACCTGATTGTAAGTTCTTTTCTCTTGACCTCGAAATATATACCTTACTTATAGCATTTCTATGTGGGAAATTTTCAACAAAATCTTTAGGAGATTGATTATTTAATATTGAATCTGGAAATAATTCAGTATGATACTCTTGATATATTGGTACAATAAATATATTCCTATTTCTTGAAAAAAATGGAAATGTTAATTTTGGATTTCCCACATTAACTGGTAATGATTTATTAAATAATCGGGTATAAACATTTTCGATTCCGTTATTTGTAGTTTTTGTGCCAAAATGAACAAACCCCCATATCTTCAATAAATCTATTAACCTTTCTTGTTCTTCTCTATGATTAAAAATAGTTACATAAATTTCGTCAACTTTATATTGTAACGCATTATCAAATATTATTTTTAAAAATCTCTCTCCAATTTTATAACCATTTTCAGTTACTTTCAATGTTCCGATTTTAAGCCTTTTCTTTTTGGCGAAAGCTGGAGAAATCTCTGAATAATTTTCATCTTGTGTTTCAATTTTTATAAATAGAAATGCCGTTAAATTGTTATCACTATAACAAACATAGCAAGAGTCATCTGATTTCTTATTAAACCATTTATCAAAATTTGCATAATCTTCACGAAAGCTATCAAAAAAGTGGTCTTTAATATCTACCTCTGCAAAGTCCACTTTCTTAACTGCTAAAACCTTGTAGTCAACTAATTCAGGATTTTCAGCAATAACTTTTTCAAGAAAGCTTTGAATTTTAAATACCCGGTTGGATATTCCTAACATTTTTGCTTTCGTATGGATTTTTTTGTCTTCTGAAATTAGAATATCTACTCTGTCCTCAAAAACTTCATTTAATAATTGTGTATCATTTGTATCGTTAGCTTGATTGTCAATTACTTTACTTACTTGTAATATTATTTTTCCTAATGGTGCTGGATGTTTGAGTGTATTATAACTCTCAATTTTTATATTCATAGTGTTGACAGTATTCGGGTCTTTATATCTATTCAACTCGTCAATTGTCAGGGGATGAATATATTTTGAGTATTTTAATTTGTCAAGCCAATTAAATAGTTGACCAATGTCAAGATTGTAAATCTTGTTAGCTTCTCTATGAATTATAATATTTGTGTCAAGCAGCACTTTCATTTTATGTCATTTATATTAGTTGGCGGTTTTGCAGCATTGTAGGGAACTCATTAAAATACACATTTATGCAATTTTCTTTCAAAGAAATACAATTACTAAATTAATTTCAAATTATAGAGAATAATTTTAAAGTATCAACTTAAAATTATCAGTATGACCTGAAATCACACCGACAATAGTGCTTTAAAACTTCAAATAAAGCCAAAATACCGAGAGGTCGCTACATTTCAGCATTTACACGCTTGCACGATATATATATTTACTTAACCACAAATCTCAAACCAACGAACATATGCTCTCGTAAATGGGTGTACGACCCTTCATGTAGTATCTTTTAGGTCTGTGACCTCTCTCAGTATTTGGATACTTGTTTTCACAAATATAGTATTTTTTTTTATAAACCTAAATTTTCTAACACACTTACTGTTCTGTTGAATCCTATCTCGATAGTGTTCGCTACTTTAAAAAAATAGGATTTTCTATAGTTTGGCATTGAGTTTTTAATTGAAAAAAAAGCAAACCACCCCCTCAGTATCCCCCTCTCTTTTACTACAAAAATGCTCGACAAGAATAATGCTATGGTGAAGAACAATGATTCATCCGCGTTGAACATAGGTTCAAACTCAATGAACATAGTCTTGAACTCACACAACATAGACTTGAAATCAATGAACATAGCTTTGAACTCACACAACATAGAATCAAATTCATAGAGCATAGACTCAAAATCATAGAGCATAGGTTCAATGTTCTACAAGAAAAAGTTAACCTTGTTGAACAGAGGTTTATCCTTCTATGAGTTTTTTTACAGACTGAGCCTTTTATTTCACCTATTTATAATATTGGTATATTTATTGATATGTAAAAATGCCTCATACATTCACAAAGGCGATAAAAGAATTAAAAATGAAAAAAATTATTAAGCGCAGTTATAAGCGCATGGCTCAAGACAAAGCCATCAGTTTTTCCAACGTTGTCTGTCTTCGCATGAAAGATAGCGTTCAATTCGCCGATTTTACAGCGAATGTCACGGAATTGAAAGTCCGCAATACCACTTTTGAAGTGGCAGACGGGAACGCTGCCGATGGTGGTAAGAAATTGACCATCATCAAAAACGAATGTTTCGATGCCATGATTGAGCAATTGGATCAGGTAGCAGACCAAATCGAGTACGTGGCAAAAGGCAATGAGAAAATGGCTCTCGACGCTGGTTTTGAACTGGTGCCAGAAGTCAAATCCATCAATTCCATCGCCCCGCCAACGGATTTGAAAGCCGAAAACAATATTGACCGCAGCGGAGTTGTGAACCTGAAATGGAAATCGGATAAAAATGCCGTTAATTATGGTATTGAATACCAAAAAGAAGGTGAAACAGTTTGGAGAAACGGCACTTTTAGCACCAGTAGCTCGGCTATTTTGGCAGGACTTGAAGCTGGGTTTTATTACAATATCCGCATTTATGCCAATGGTCGTAAACAACTTAAAAGCGATGCCACAGACTATGTGACGGTGCTGGTGAGTTAAATATATCATGTAGTCGTTCCACCATATAAAACATAAATATACTGAGGGGGTGCTTCTATAAAATGGAGCACCCCCTCAGTATTTTATCCTTTGCTTTAAGAAAAAACCGTCTCTCAATATTCATTCTTGAGACGGCTTCTTTATGTTAATTAGAACTTTGCTTAATATGCTTTGTTAGTTAATTTTAAGCTATTCACATAAATATCCAAATGTGTGATTATTTTGTGACACTTTTAAAGTGATATTGCGGTAGATAAACCTTGTTCAAATTTAATTTACTAAGGCGTTTTGATTTTCTTATAATCGAATACAATTATAATTAATATCATTCACTCTTTAAAAATTCAAAAATGAAAAAAGTATTTATCATCGCGTTCGCAACATCACTTTTTTTTTCTTGTAGAAAAAACAATGATAATGACGCAAATTACGCAGGGTTTATCTACACAAGTACAAATGCCACCACTGGCAACGCCATTATCGCTGTCGGCAGAGAAGCGGACGGTTCGCTTAAAGAACTGAAAGGCTCTCCTTACATGACAGGTAGCGCAGGCGACGCAGCCGAAAGCGATTTTGACACAGAATGGGCGCTTAGAATTGTAGGCGACTATCTGTTGGCAGTAAATGCAGGAAACAATCCTGTCAATAGCTCTATTTCTGTTTTTAAAATCAACAGAACCGACGGAAGTTTAAGACAAGTGGATCAAAATCCGTCAACATCTACTATGGATAATATGGACTCGAGGGGTGTTCGTGCTGTTTCCGTAGCCTCTAAAGTGATTAATGGCGTTAATTGGGTACTTGTAGGTAATCAATTTGCCAATCCAAATTATCAAAAATCACCTGCCCAAGCCTTTGGCTTTCCTGTTGTGACAACTCCTTTGCGAAATGTTGCTGTTTTCAAATTTGACCAATCCAACGGTTTACTCCAATATCAAAGTATTGGTGCAACGTATATGAATGGTACGAATGGCGGTCCTTGCACCGTAGAATTCAATGCAACAGGTACTAAAGTGGCAGTATCTACATGGGGCATTCCACATTTTGATACACCTGATGCCGACTTGAGTTTACAAAAACCAAGCAGATTGTATGTGTACAATTTTGCCAATGGTACGCTAAACCAAACAGGTGTGTATGAAGAAGCGGGTGTTTCTGGTAGCATCGGTCTTTCATGGAGCCCTAACGACAATTATGTTTATTTAACCAATTTCAACCTCCATTCTTCAAAAGAATCCAATAGTGTGACGGTACATGACGGAACATCAGCAGCTAAAATACAGAATTTTGCAACAAGCGACAGAAACGATGAAGCGTGTTGGACATGGGTCAGTTTGGATAAACGCGATTTGTATAGTGCCAGTTTTACAAGCAATGATGTCAGTATATTTAGCATCGCAGCAGATAATAGATTAACTGTTCCTTTCAGTCCAAATTTTGTTCATCGGCGCGGTGCTCCACCACAAGACACGAAAGATATGCATGAAACCGCAGGTTTTTTATTCGTCTCTGGTGCTTTTAAAAGCCATTCTATATCGACATTTCTTAGAAATACAGCTACAGGAGCTTTAATAGAAAACTATTCTTCGCCTTATGCCATTCCTTCTTCTGTTGGAAAAACGAATGACCAGCAGGCATTTTTAGGCTTGACGGGGTTTGATAAATCTGGATCTAATTAATCGAAATGTGTGAGACAACTTGCGTTAAGTTTTTCCCAAAGGGATTCCTACGGAAATACTTGACGCAAGTTGTTTTTTCACTTTTTGAAACCGCCTATATTTCCTTATTCAATAAAAAATAGATAAAATACTGAGGGGGTGCTTCTATAAAATGAAGCACCCCCTCAGTATTTCGACCTTTTTTAACGCCAAAACGCTTGACTATCTGATTGATAAACAAGCGTTTGCAGATTTTGTACCTACTCAGTATTTTGCATAAAAAAAGCGGCTTCTGGTGAAAGTCCTTTTTTTTAGGCAAAAATGAGATTTAATACGGATAAATTTCATAAGCATTTTTTTAATTTGCTTTCATGCGGTGAAAAAATAAAATAATCACCGCATTTTTGCGGCAAAAAATTTATATTTTTACCGCAAAAATAATTTTAAGAAATGGCTAAGTATATTTATGAACACCCTAAATGGACAGATTTTGCTTGGCAAGACAAAGCCATAAATGTCGTATTTGGTGAAGTGCGGCTGATGCAAGGTAAAATAATAGGGCAAATGAACGCTCTGGGCTTTTCTGTCAAAGAAGAAGCAACGCTTACTGCCTTAACATTAGACGTGGTAAAATCATCAGAAATAGAAGGCGAATTACTCAATTATGAGCAAGTGCGCTCATCTATTGCAAGGCGTTTGGGTATCAACACCGCAGGACTTGTACCGAGCAACCGCCATATAGAAGGCGTAGTAGAAATGATGCTTGATGCTACCCAACGCTACATCTTGCCTTTGACCGAAAAACGCTTGTTTGGGTGGCACGCAGCACTGTTCCCCACAGGATATAGTGGACCTTATGAAATAGAAGTGGGGCGATACCGAACAGGCAAAATGCAGGTCGTTTCAGGTGCAATGGGCAAAGAAAAAGTGCATTATGAAGCCTTAAAACCCGAATTGGTAAAACCTGAGATGGATAAATTTTTGGATTGGTTCAACAACGACAACACCCTTGACCCTGTTTTAAAGGCAGCCATAGCGCATTTTTGGTTTATTATCATTCACCCTTTCGATGACGGAAACGGCAGGATTGGTAGAGCCATAACCGATATGTTGCTTGCCCGTGCAGAAGGTAGTGGAGAACGTTTTTACAGTATGTCGAGCCAAATATTAACCGAACGCAAACGCTATTACGAAGTATTGCAAAGCGTACAATATAGTTCGGGCAACATTACCGAATGGCTTGACTGGTTTCTGCATTGCCTTAAAAATGCTATGCTCGCCACCGAAAACACCACACAAAATATATTACTCAAAGCTGAATTTTGGAAACGGCACGAACATACTCCCATAAACGAACGCCAACGCTTAATACTCAATAAGCTCTTTGATGGTTTTGAGGGCAAATTACAAACCTCAAAATGGGCTAAAATTGCCAAGACCTCTACCGACACTGCCTTACGGGACATAAAAGACTTGGTAGAAAAAGGCATCTTGCAACAAACAAACGAAATAGGGCGAAACGCTCGTTACGAATTAGTCGCCCATAAATTAGAATAACTTTTTGTGGCACTCTCGCTCGCCCGATATATATGTTACAGAACCACAAATCTCAACCCTACTAAGTTTTTACAACATGAAGCACCCCCTCAGTATTTTATACAAAAATCCAGATAGATTCATATATTTGTCTTCATAAACTGCCTAATAATGGATAATTTAAAAATAAAATCGTTGGGTCCTATAAAAGAAGCTAATGTCAATTTCGGCGATTTGACTTTATTAGTGGGACCTCAAGCCAGTGGGAAAAGTATATTTATTCAAATATTGAAACTGATAATTGATAAAAAAAATATCCGTAAAATATTGGAGCAATACAATTATGTTTGGGGTAAAAACTCAGATGAAGTGCTTGACCATTATTTCGGAGAAGGGATGCACGGGATATGGCAAAAAGACACCTATATTCATTTTGACAAAGAGACAATTGATAAAAAATATTTAGCCCCTAAAACTAAAGATTTAAAAGATACCGATGAAATCTTGTTTTACATTCCTGCCCAACGAATATTGAGTATTGCCGATGGCAGACCCAAAAATTTTATGGAGTTTGACCCATCTACGCCTTATGTGTTACGGCATTTTAGCGAAACTTTGAGACGGCTTTTACAAAATGGATTGAGCAAACAAGGGGCTATTTTTCCACAAAGTCAAAGTCTGAAAGATTCATTGAAAACATCCTTCAAGGAAAGTATTTTTCACGACGGTCAAATTGTAATAGATGATAAATCGGGTGTAAAAAAATTGAAGATGAATATAGGTGGCATGAGTCTGCCTTTTATGACTTGGAGTGCAGGGCAAAAAGAATTTATGCCTTTGCTCTTGAGTTTTTATTGGCTTTGTCCGCCGTCAAAAATTTCACAAAGAGACAAAATAAAGTACGTCGTGATTGAAGAACCTGAAATGGGTTTGCATCCACAAGCTATTAAGTCCATTTTATTGCAAGTGATGGATTTAATGGAGCGAGGTTATAAAGTCATTATATCTACACATTCCCCCGTGATGATCGAGTTTGCTTGGGCTGTAAAATATTTGCAACAAAATAAAGCAGATTACAAATCCTTAGCAGCTTTGTTTGACATGAAAATTACTGCGCCCATTAGAGATATTTTCAGTAGTATTTTAACAAATAAGACAATCAATACCTATTATTTTGACAGGGTGAATGAATCAGTTTCAGTAAAAGACATTTCAAGCCTTGACGCAGGCAATGACGATGTAGGGATTGCTGAATGGGGTGGTTTGTCATCGTTTAGCTCAAAAGCAATTGATATCATTTCTAATATTGTAGCAGCTAATGGGTAAAATGAAAAAGGCAGAAGCCAACGTATTTAAAATAGCCGTTGAAAAAACATCAGATATTGCCAATTGTTATCAATCAGGACTTCAAGGTTTAGGTAAATACAGTCAAAAAATAGAGCTTTCAGAAACTAATCAATGCTTAGGCAGTGTTGATATAGACTCTTGTACGACTGCCAAATATCCTCAATACAATCGTTGGGATTATGCTTTATGCTATAAGAAAGAAGTGTTTTTTGTAGAGGTGCATAGTGCTAAAACCGATGAAGTAAGTACGGTTTTAAAAAAGCTGCAATGGCTTAAAGATTGGCTTAACAAAGAAGCACCTGAAATAAATAAATTGAAAGCCCAAAAAACACCTTTTGTTTGGATACAATCCAATGGCTGCCATATAAAAGGGCGGCAAAGTTTTCAAGCAGCACAAGCAGGTATAAAACCTATTGCTAAACTTTCATTAAAATAAATTTAGCAAAATATTAAAATGAAAGGTCAAAGACAATTACCGCCCACCCGCAGGACAATATATTTTCAAACAATTAGTAAACAAGCGATAAAGATACTGAGGGGGTGCTTTTACAAAATGAAGCACCCCCTCAGTATTTCACCTATTTTTCACAGAAATTACTTCATCAATGCCCTCTTAGCTTCTACTAAAGCCTCCATGAAAGTATCAAAATCTAATACTTTTATGGACGGTTCTTCAAAGAATTCAATTTTTATTTTATCTTTCCCATCATCTTGATTTAATAGGGCTACATGTTGTCCATCAATAACTATATATGCTACAAGTTCTTCATAGTCTATAGGACTACCAATCATTATTTGAAATCGTTTTTTCATGTCTTTATTTCATTTTATATCTTTACCGTCCACCCCCAGGACAATACAACTTCAAATAATTAGTAAACAAGCGACTCAAATGTTGGCTGGTGCCTTCGCCTTCATTGATGCCATGTGAGCGATTCGGATAGGGCATTACTTGAAATTGTTTGCCTTGTTTGATCAATTCATTGATGAGCATTTCTGCATTTTGATAATGCACATTGTCATCGCCTGTGCCGTGTATGTATAAAAGATTACCACGTAGATTTTTAGCATACGTAATCGGCGAACCCACTACAAAATCTTCTTTATTCTCTTGAGGGATGCCCATGTATCGTTCCTGATATATATTGTCATAAGTCAATTGATTAGCAACGGCGGCGATTGAAATGCCTGTTTTATAAATATCAGGGTACTGAAAAAGAAGATTCAAGGTAGCCGACCCACCACCACTCCACCCCCAAACGGCAATCCGACTGGTATCAACGAACGACCATTTAAGGATTTCTTTGGCTGCCATCGCTTGGTCTCTGATATTGACAACACCTATTTTTCGGTAAATAGCTTTGCGCCATGCTTTACCTTTAGGCACGGGCGTACCGCGATTATCGAGTGACATGTAGATATAACCATCGTCGGACAAACTACCGTTGTATAATCCATTGCCGCCTGCTCCATAATTATCCGTAGCGGTGGCTCCCGCAGGTTCGGTATAGACATGAAAAAGAACAGGGTACTTTTTAGTCGAGTCAAAATTCGTTGGTTTGACCCACCAACCATCCATCGTAATGCCATCAACTGTCGTGATTTGAAAAAACTCAGCAGGATTTTTACGCAATTTCACGGCTTTTAAACGTGTAGCCATACTACCCCCCTCAGTCAAAGGCTTATGATTGGGCAATGAAATCCACTCAGTCACTCTCGGCGTTTCTTTATTTGAAAAAGAATGTGTAGCAAATTGACCATTGGGCGAAAAGCTATAACTGTGCGAACCTTTTAAAAGAGGATCACTCACCAATTCAGGGCTGTTTGAAGAGCCGTCTAATTTCACGCGATACAAATACCGTTGTGTCGCATTATTCGGAGAGGCAATGAAATAAACCAATCCATTGGCTTCATCCACGCCACTCAAATCAATAGCATCATAATTCCCTTTTGTTAATAAAGTCTCTTTGCCTGTTCGGTCAATTCGATAAATATGCTGCCAACCGTCTTTTTCAGATTGCCAAAGAAAAGAGTTTTTATCAGAGAGCCATTGCCAGCCAGCAATATCAGAAGCGACACCTGCTCCGTCGGGTATATCAATCCAAACATTGTCTTTTTCTTCCCAAATAGTGTTGGCAGTGCCTGTTTTACTATTGCAAATGATGATTTTAGCGTTTGTTTGCTTGCGATTGAGTTGCAACAGAATCAAATCATTGGTATTCATTGCCCAATCCATGCGCGGTATATAATTTTGAGAAGGGTCGCCTTCCACTTTCATCCAGACCGTTTTTCCATTTTTGACATCCACCACAGCCACCCGACAAGGAGACGGTGCTTCGCCAACTTTCGGATATTCAACAGGAATGATTTTCGGGTAGATATCATCCGTCGTATTGAGCATAAAATAGTCCTTGATTTGATTGGCATCAATCTGCCAATAAGCAATATTTTTGCTATCAGGACTCCATCTAAAACCATCCCGACAGTTAAATTCTTCTTCATATACCCAATCAAAAGTGCCATTGATGAGCTTTTTAGTGCCATTTGTAGAGGTCAATGCTTTGGCTTTGCCAGTCGCCAAGTCTTCTACATATACATTACGCTCACTGACATAAGCCACCATTTTGCCATCAGGTGAAATTTTAGCAAACATCAAAGTTGTTGCAGGACGGTCTTTGCCTATTTGTTTCAATGTTTTATTATTGGTATCATACAACCAATAATCACCCCTCGTTTTGAATCGCCACACTCGTTGAGCATTGGTGAAAAGAAGTATTTTAGAATTGTCTTCAGAAAATTGGAAAGATTCAATTTTCAAGGGTTTGGTTTGACCTGTGGGCGTCAATTGTGAGGTGGTCAAAACATCAGTTTTCAGATTTTCAGGCATTTTATTTTTTATCAATGCACCATCTTCAATTTGATACAAAGCACTGCCATCTTTTGCCCATTTTTGTTGAGCATTCACAAAAGTTGTTGAAATGAAAACAACTAAAACTAATAAAATGTAATTTTTAGACATGTTGATTGATTTTGAATTTGAAACACTTATTTGGCAATGAAAATAATAAAAAAAAGCAATGCATTGTATTTCAGCCTTAGTAATATTACTCGTATGCGCCAGTTTTATGCAGTTTATCCAATTTATGCGACAGTGTCGCATAAATTGTCGTGGTCTATTGTAGTCGAATTATTGAAAATTGATGACCCATTGGAAAGAAGTTTTTATGAAAAACAAAGTATTTTAGAAAACTGGACAGTAAGAGAGTTGCAACGCCAAAAGAAAACCTCTCTTTTCCTCCGATTGGCTTTTATTTCTAAATATCAATTATACTTGCCTGATAGAGAAGAACTGCGTTTGAGATTAGAACAAATTCTTAGTGAAGATACACAATTATAAAACAGAAATACCATACAAAGGCACATTAGTCAACCATTCCTGTTCTCGAAAGCGGCTCATTGACGTGCGAATGGCTGTGTTGGATTGATATTTTTCTACAAAAACCTTTAAACTTTTTGATTTTAAATTCTCTTCCGCTTTTACTTCAATTGGAATGATGGCATTTTGAGATTGAAGTAAAAAATCAACTTCAGCAGTGGCATTTGAGGCTACCCAATAATAGAGATCATGGTTTATTTTTAATTGTTGCGCCACGAATTGTTCAGTCAAAGCACCTTTAAATTCGATTAAAATATTATTCTTTTCTAAAAGTATTTTTTGGTCAATTTTAGCGATGGCGTTTAACAAACCTATATCTAAAAAAAACAACTTAAAAGCATCCATATTGGCATAAGCATTGAGCGGCATCGCTGGTTTTTCCACAGAATTTACTTTCAATACCAAACCAGCATCTATTAGCCAATTGATGGCAGTTTCAAAATCATTGGCTCGTGCACCTTTTTTGATTTGCCCATAAATAAACTTGCGATTGTCTTTTGCCAATTGGCTTATTAAACTATGCCACACTAATCTAATTTTGGGAATGATTTCTATGGGCGCGTATTTTGCAAAATCGTTTTCATAGCCTATCAAAATATTGTCTTGGATAGCGCGTACGGTGTTCAAATTTTCAAATTGAATATAATTTAAGACTGCTTCTGGCATACCACCTATGAAATAATAGAGCCTTAGTAACTCCACCAATTTCTCATGAAAAACATCAATTATTTGCCAATTTTTAGCTTCTAAATGCTCTTTAAGAAGGTTTTGCCCTGTATTTTCTAAAAATTCAAAGAAACTCATTGGGTACATCCTCATGAAATCTACCTTGCCAACTGGAAAAGAATTGTTTTTTTGTAATGAAACGCCAAGTAATGAACCAGCCGCTATAATATAAAATTCAGGGGCTTGTTCACAGAAATATTTAAGTGCTGTTAGTCCTTTTTCAGCTTCTTGAATTTCGTCAAAAATAAGTAAGGTTGTCGCACTTTGTATTTTATGATTGGCTTCTATTTCTATGATTGAAATGATTCGTTTTATATCAAAATCCGTCATGAACATAGATTTTAGTCGTTCATTGCTCTCAAAATTGAGGTACACGACTTGCTCAAATTCGTTTTTACCAAATTCCTTCATGAGCCAAGTTTTACCGACTTGCCTGGCTCCTTGTAGGATTAATGGCTTCCGATTAGGTGCATTTTTCCAATTTATTAATGCGCTATAAAGTGCTCTTTTCATTATAAAATTCAATTTATAAAGCAAATTTACACTTTTTCAAATGAAAAAATGTTACTCAAAACACTTTTTCAAATGAAAAAATGTAATTCATAACATTTTTTCAAACGAATAGATATTTTCTTAGCTTCAACGTTTGACTATTTCTTTGAGAAGCAAGCGTTGGTAGTCTTTATACCCCCTCAGTCATGCCATTGGTGAGCGCATTTTGCGCCATCACGCTCTGCGTGACTTGATGGAGCGAAACGCACCATATTTGACCCCATTTTCATGAATTGAAATTAAAAATTGTTTGAAAATCGTCAGTATTGATTTGAAAATTGTTCTGTAAGGTTATGTGAATCAATTACCTTTGCGGTATTAAAATATTAAAATTGAGCTTATGAATCCTCTAAAATTAACGACATTTATCAAACATGCCATACTTCTACTTATCTTCTTAAACCTTCCACACCTTATTTTTTCTCAACAAATTGATAGTACAAAAGCCATTAGGCATTTTTATGGAGCGGCTAATATCACTAATAATGGCATTTCTTTGCTACCCAATTTTTCATTGGGCAAACCTGCAGCGATATTCAATATGACGCTCGGTAGAAAGAAATTGAGCTTTGAACCTGAATTGCGCTTTGCACTCACGGGTAAGCCCTGGTCTTTTCTTTTTTGGTGGCGATATAAGGTTGTGAAAACCAATAAATTTTCATTCAATGTCGGGGCGCACCCTTCTATTGTTTTTAGAGAAAGGACTTATATGATAGATGGGATTCAAAAAGACCTTTTAATAACGCAACGATATTTGGCTGCTGAATTTGTGCCTACCTTTGCATTGACGAAAAATATCAATGTCGGGGTATATTATTTGCATTCAATCGGACTCGATAAGGAAACCTCAAAAAGTACAGATTTTTTGGCATTCAGAGGCAGTGTTTCAAATATTAAACTTTCCAAAGAGTTGGCGTTTAGAATTTCGCCTCAAATATACTACTTGAATATAGATGGCAAAACAGGCACTTATGCCACTTCAACATTTGCTTTGAGTAAGCAAAATTGTCCGTTATATATCTCATCTATTATGAGCAGAGTTATTAAAACTGAAATATCGGGTAAACCATTTGTCTGGAATATCAGTTTGCATTATGCATTTAACAAAAAATATATTGGCGTATAAAAGTTGATTTTAATAAAGTAAAAATAATGAAAAACATGTCACATCGCTTACTAATCAGTCAAAGATTTTTTTTTAATACTTAAAACATTGATTACCCCTCAGTATTTTCAATTATTTTACATCAAAAGATCATAAAATATGGAAAAGCGCATATTAGGAAACAAATTAGAAGTCTCCGAAATCGGCTTGGGTTGCATGGGCATGAGCTATGGCTACGGGCCCGCAGCCGACACACAGGATATGATAAAAGTGATTCGGGCTGCTGTTGAGCAAGGTGTTACTTTTTTTGATACCGCAGAAGTTTATGGACTAAACACCAACGAAATACTTGTTGGGGAAGCCTTAAAGCCGTTTAAAGGCGAAGTGGTGATTGCTACTAAATTCGGCTTCAATTTTCAAGATGGGAAATTGGCAGGCTTGAACAGTCGCCCTGAAAATATCCGCAAAGTAGCAGAAGAGAGTATGAAAAGGCTTAGAATTGATGTGATTGACCTATTTTATCAGCATCGAGTTGACCCCTCAGTACCGATTGAGGATGTGGCAGGTGCGGTGAAGGATTTGATTCAAGCAGGTAAAGTGAAGCATTTCGGCTTATCAGAAGCGGGTGCTGCTACCATTCGCAGGGCTCATGCAATACAGCCTGTGACGGCTCTTCAAAGTGAATATTCGCTTTGGACTCGCCAGCATGAAAGAGAAATAATTCCAACAATTGAAGAATTGGGCATCGGTTTAGTGGCTTATAGTCCACTTGGAAAAGGCTTTTTAACAGGTAAAATTGATGAAAATACGCAATTTGCAGAAGGTGATATTCGAAATATTTTGCCACGTTATACAGAAGAGGCTCGTATGGCGAATAAGGCTTTATTGAATATAATTGAGCGATTTGCTAAAGAAAAAAATGCTACCAATGCTCAAATTGCTTTAGCATGGGTTTTGGCTCAAAAGCCTTGGATTGTACCGATTCCAGGCACAACAAAATTGCATCGTTTGACTGAAAATAATGGCGCGGCAGCTATTCAATTATCAGCGACGGAGCTTCAAGAAATTGAAGCGGCTTCTGCTCAAATTCAAGTGGTCGGTACGCGCTATCCTGAAGCGATGGAAAAATCGACGGGCTTGTAATGAACTAATACTGAGGGGTTTGAATTTCACGCTCAAAACTATTTGAATTTCGTAACTACTTATTTGATTTACATTATCTTTGGTTAAGATTTAAATCATAATTTTGAGGTTCTTAAAAAAATTATTTCATCACTTAAATATCAAGGCTTTGGCAACTTTTAATTTAAATATCAACGGAAAAAATCGGCAGGTGGACGCTGATCCCTCGACCCCTATGCTTTGGGTATTGCGTGACCACCTCAACCTACAAGGCACAAAATTTGGCTGCGGTGTGGCGGCTTGCGGTGCTTGTACTATTCATTTAGATGGGGCACCTGTTCGGTCATGTCAATTACCTATTTCAGTCGTTGAAAATCAAGCCATCACGACCATTGAAGGGCTGTCTGAAAATGGTGATCATCCAGTGCAAAAAGCTTGGTTGGAGCATGATGTGGCACAATGTGGCTACTGTCAAGCGGGGCAAATTATGTCTGCTGTGGCGTTGCTCAAAAACACACCAAAACCGAATGATGCTGATATTGACGCTTTTATGAGTGGCAACATTTGTCGTTGTGCCACTTATACACGCATCAAAGCGGCTATCAAAACAGCGGCAAAAGGTTAAATTAATGATGAATTATAAATGATAAATGATGAATTAATGTGTTGATTTTCAATGCTTTATAAAGAAAATTAATGAATTTCATTTTATTTATTTCAATTAATCAAAAAATTAAGAAAATGGCTTTAGTTAAAACAACATATAATAGGCGTTCATTTTTAAAAGCCTCTCTCCTATCAGGCGGTGGTATGATACTCGGTTTCGACTGGTTTATGAATGCCAAACCGACAGGTATATTGAGTGCCTCAGACGCTGCCAATGAAGCAGTCAATTTGACCAGCTTTATCAAAATCACCGACAAAGGAGACATCACTATTTTTTCGCCCAATCCTGAATTTGGTCAAAATTTGATGACCTCTATGCCTATGATTGTGGCAGAAGAATTGGATGCAGATTGGACGAAAGTCACGGTCGAGCAAGCTCCATTTCAAGCCCAATTTGGTCGTCAATTTACAGGGGGTAGTCAATCTATCCGTTCAGGTTGGTTGCCATTGCGGACGGCGGGTGCTTCTGCCCGATATATGCTCATAGAAGCGGCGGCTCAGGCGTGGAAAGTGCCTACAAATGAGATAAATACTGAGGGGGGTGTCTTATATCACAAAGCCAGCGGTAAATCAGCTACTTATGGCGAAATGGCTTCGGCGGCTGCAAAAATTGCCGTGCCAAAAGAAGTGAAACTCAAAGCCGTAAAGAATTTCAAAATTATTGGCACTTCACATAAAAACGTAGTTGGACAAAAAATAGTAACAGGCAAACCAATGTTCGGTTTGGATTACCGCAAAGAAGGGATGTTGATTGCTATGGTGGCTCACCCTCCCGCTTTTGGTCTGAAACTCAAGTCATTTGATGCGACTGCAGCCAAAGCGATGGCAGGTATCAAAGATATTTTCAGCATTGAAGTTTTCAAAGAAGGCTATAAGAAAGAAACATTTGATACCCGCACGTTCAATGAGCTTGTGGTGGTCGTAGGCAGCACGACTTGGGAAGTCATGCAAGCCAAAAAAGCCTTGAAAATCGACTGGGAGCCTATCAAAGATGTGATTGAAACGGTGAGCATGTTTGGTAAGAAAGTAGAGGTATTCACACCCGCCGCGCTTGAAAGTAGCACCACACACAGTCAAAAAATGGCTGAATTAGCTGCAAAACCTGCCAAATTAATGCGAAAAGATGGCGACCCAGAAGCAGCTTTCAAAAATGCTGCTAAGGTGATAGAGCGCATTTACTCTGCCCCTTTTCTGGCTCACAACTGCATGGAGCCTATGAATTGTTTCGCCCACGTGACGGCAGATAAGGCTGAATTGGCTGCTCCCGTACAAGTGGCAGAATTTGTAGAAAAAGCAATTGCAACAAGGATTGGCTTACCGATTGAAAAAATTGACATTCAATTTACGCGTATGGGTGGCGGTTTTGGTCGTCGGGCTTATCCACATTTTATGGTAGAAGCAGCAGTCATTTCGCAAAAAATGAATGCGCCTATTAAGTTGATATACAGCCGAGAAGACGATATGAGCTATGGCATTTATCGCCCTGCTTACCATGCTACTTATCGAGCAGCTTTGGATGCGAAGAAAAATTTGATTGGTTTTCATGTCATTGCAGGAGGTATTCCTGAAAGTCCGCTTCATGCCAATCGTTTTCCTGCTGGAGCGATTGATAATTATTTGGCAGAAGAATGGACTATTCCTTCTAATATTACCATCGGAGCTTTCCGCGCACCACGATCTAATTTTATAGCAGGAGCAGAACAATCTTTCCTCGACGAATTGGCAGAGGCAATGGGCAAAGACCCCATTGAATTCCGTCTTGAAATGTTGAAAAAAGCTAAAACAAACCCTGTCGGTAAAACCAATGACTATGATGCAGACCGCTACATAGGCGTTTTGGAATTAGTGAGAGACAAATCAGGCTGGTTGAATAAAGTTAAAAAAGCAGGTATATCTCGTGGCGTAGCAGCATATTTTTGCCACAATTCTTATGCAGCTCATATTATAGATTTATCAGTCAAAAAGGGTAAAGTCACGGTTGAAAAAGTGACTTCTGCCTTAGATTGTGGCGTCATTGTTAATCCAATGGCGGCAACAAATATGGTAGAAGGAGCAGTCACTGATGGCGTTGGCAATGCATTTTATGGTCAATTGACCTTTAACGATGGTAAAATTGAGCAAACCAATTTCAATAATTACCGCATGATTCGCATGGGGGAAGCACCTAAAGCGATTGATGTGCATTTTGTTCAAAACGAAATAGCACCGACAGGCTTAGGCGAACCTCCTTTCCCGCCTGTTTTTGGTGCATTGGCAAATGCCTTGTACAAAGCCACTGGCAAGCGTTTTTATCAACAACCTTTTAATCCAGATTTGGAGAAACGAAAGGTTTAAATGTTTTTGAAAAATAATAAATCGCCTTGCGAACTTTGGAGTTGGCAAGGCGATTTTTTTTGAAAAAAATACTTTGTCCATCACCATATAAATTTGCAGCAACTGAAACCTATTGAGGTTTATTTGTCGGGCTTGGCAATATTCTTCTGTTTCTGCAAGCGTGAAAGATGATAAAAACAAACGTCGTGTTACCCGATTATGCAAACCACCCCTATCATTGATAATTTTTTTTATCATCCAAGAAGCGGCTGAACCACTAATGACCACTACAACATTTTGATTAACTGCCCAATTATTCCAAAAATAGCTCAATCCTGCAACAAAATTCGACCGTTTGGTATCCAACCAAGGCAATTCATCAAAAAAGATAATTTTTTTTTCCTCCTTTATGACTGTTTCTATTGCTTGACCTAATAAATCGAAGGCTTCAATCCAAGAACTGGGCTTTTGTTTTATAATGAAATTGGGAAAATATCTGCCAATTCGTAGAACAAAATTTTGAATTTGGTTCGCCAATGTGCTGTGCTGTGTACCAATCAACTCAAAATCAATCTATTCAGCATAAACTTGTTTCACCAAATATGTTTTTCCAACCCGTCGCCGACCAATCAAAGCCACCAATTCGGGCTTTTTAGAAGCCCTTGCCTCTTCTAATTCGGCAATAGGGCGTTTTCTACCAATAAGTAAACCTTCCATTTTAATTTGCTTAATGTCTTTAAATAAAAAAATTTTAATCGCAATGAAAATTTTATTACGCTTAATCTCAGAAAAATACGTACTTTAAGCGTGATAAAAAATTTTATTGCGCTTAATCTCAGAAAAAAATACACTTTAAGCGTGATAAAAAATACATTTCGGCTAATCTTTCAAAAAACAATTAGATTAATTAGATAATAAGCCATTTTTAAGTGACATACTGAGGGGGTAGCCAAACTAATCTAACGCCAAAACGCTTGACTATCTATTTGATAATCAAGCGTTTATGCTTTTAACTCTCTCCTTCCAGATTTCTCTCGCAGCAACAATTTTATGCATTCACGCAAAGTGAATCGATGGTATGGCAGAGATTATTGAAAATATCATCAATAGTGCCAACCCCTTGTATTTTATGTGATTTGCCGAATTGACCGTAGTAATCCGCCACTGGCGTGGTTTCGTTGCGATAGACATTGATGCGTTTGCGAATAATGCTCTCATCATTATCATCTGCTCTGCCTGAGGTCATACCCCTCAGTAAAACACGTTTTACAATCTCATCTTCATCTACTGCAAGCTCTATTAAGCCTGAAATAGTTTCGCCTGTTTCAGCCAATAGTTCATCTAATGCTTCCGCTTGAGGTGTGGTGCGTGGGAAGCCATCAAAAATGAATCCTTTGACATGCGGATTGTCTTGAACGCGTTTTCTTAACATGTCAATGGTGACTGAATCTGGCACGAGTTGCCCTTTATCCATATAGCTGCGAGCCAATTGACCAAGTTCTGTATTATGTCTCAATTCATAACGAAACATATCGCCTGTAGAAATATGGCAAAGATTGTATTTTGAAATAAGCCTTTCCGCCTGAGTTCCTTTACCTGAACCTGGTGGACCAAAGAGTATTAAATTGAGCATTTTCGTACTATTTTTATTCATTGTCAATTCAGCAAATATATAGGTTTCTATATGTTATTTTAAGCGACCATTTTATTGTTTCGCAAATAAAACAAAAAGACGGTGTATTCTTTTATTTCAGAATAAAATTTTTTTAAAATTTTATTCTTAAAATAATAGTCCGAAATTTAAAAATGAAAAATTGACCATATTTAGCCCTGAAACGACATACAAAACAAAAGGCAAAAAATGTCGAAAAGCTTATTAAAGCTTTTTGTAACACCTTTTGCCTGTTTGTTGCAAGTCTAAAATTAGGTTGTCGTTTTATTTCGCTATTATTATTTTACATGCCCATGATATTCACGGCTGTACTCTTTAATTTGTTTTTCCAATAATCAGATTCTGTAATGTTTTCTTTAACAATGCCGCGAGAGGTGGTGCTGTGTACGACTATAAGTCCTTTTTCGTCGTTTGAGACAACCATCGCTACATGGCTAATACCTTTTTTACAACCGAAGAAAACTAAATCACCTGCTTTTGCTGAAGCTACGGGTATTTTTATTCCTGCTTCAAATTGCGAATCAGCTGATCTGCCTGTTTTGATATCAAAATAATTCAAAACATAGCGAGTAAAACCCGAACAATCAATGCCTGTTTCAACAGAATTACCACCGTATCGATATTTAAAACCCCAATCTGCATGTGACTCAGCAAAACCAGCAACATATTTTCTGCGGTCTTCTTTAGATGTCGCCGCCATTGAAAACGAAGTCGTCGCAACCGTATTGGTGGCATCAACCTTTGCAGTCATATTGGTTTCTTCAAAAGCAATAGAGACAGCTGCATTTGTTTCAAGAGAAGCATTGGATTCGCTCGCTTTGAAATTGGCAGACTTGAGATTATTAAAAGTGGTCAAAGTGTTAGCAAAAATCGGAACTGCCTTGTAAGTTAATTTTGCGAAATTGGCAGTGATAGGTATTGGGATGTTAGCAGTGTTTGCGTTGAGGTTTGGTAAAATGAGTGTGAGTAAGAGTGGTAGGATTATAAAAGAATGTTTCGCAGGGTACGAGAGATCACTCTGTCCTTCCATGATGCTGTTGATTTAGTTAAAGGACGGTGGAGAAAGCGTCCAAAATTAAATTGTGTCCTAACGTGAAATAGCAAATAAAACTTACTGTCTCCTATATAGTATCTTTACCTTGCTGGAACAAAGGTAGAAAAGCTTTTTAAATTTTCATCTTTTTTTTCATCTTTTTTCAATTTTTTCTTTTTTGTTTTCAACTTTTAACAATTTTTTATTGGGATACTTTTTTAGGTAATATGCTTACAAATTAAAATAAATGATTGTAACTAATTGATTATCAATATTTTATAAAAAATATTTTTAACAAAATGTCGATTTATTTCATATTATAAATTAAAGGAGTCTTGGTCTGAAAGAAAGCCAAATTTATTTCTGAAATCTGCCATTTTTGAGCGAGAAAGTATGGTCGTATGCACCCCCTCAGTATGTGCCTGCGAAAATAACACAGCCCCTGCAAAGTCAATAATAGCACTGTCTCCGCTGTGATAAATGCCGTTTCCATCGTTGCCAACTCGATTCACACCGACTGTATATGCTTGATTTTCGACGGCTCTGGCTGTCAAGAGTGCCTTCCAAGCATTGCTTCTCCGTTCGGGCCAATTGGCTACATAAATCAGCAAATCGTAATATCCAGTCTCTCTTGCATGACCACCAAACGTAGGAGTCAACACATTTCTACTCCAAACAGGAAACCTTAAATCGTAGCAAATCAAAGGGCAAATCCGCCAGCCACGCCATTCCAAAGTCACTCTTTCTACCCCCTCAGTATAATGAGCATTTTCACCCGCTAAACTGAAAAGATGTCGTTTATCATATTTAAAATAATTGCCATCAGGCTGCATCCAAATCAAGCGGTTGTAATATTTGCCATTTTCAACGCATATAAAACTGCCTGTGATGGCTGCATTGAGTTGCTTGGCTTTTTGAGTCATCCATTGAAAGGTTTCGCCAAATAAATTTTCGGCAAATACTGAGGGGTTCATTGAAAAGGCAGTGGTGAACATTTCGGGCAAGACGATGACGTCGGTATCCTTTACATCACTGAGCATTTCATCCATTTTTTTGAAATTATCGGCTTTATTTTCCCAACTGAGGTCGGCTTGCACGGTGGTGATGGAGATTAATGAGTCGTTTATCATGATTTATGGATTTTTTATCATCACAATAGGGGATAAAAGTAAAGAGGTACAACGATAATCGTCGCACCTCTTCGTTTTGGTAAGGGTTATTTACGCAATACAAATATAACCCTTTAGTTGAATCTTTGCTTTACATTAACAAAATAAACAACATTATTTTTTCTTACCTGCTGCTTTGGCATCAGCTGTAGCTGCTGAACGCAATGCACGTGGGATTTCAATCAATACCACTGGTACGGCTGCCGACATCATGATTTCAAGACCTTCTTGAGCAATAACGTCCCGTACACGAGCCGTTTGACCCAATTCAAGGGGTGTAATATCCAAAAACATTTCATCAACCAAAGCTTCTGGCAAACATTTCACTTTGATTTTACGAACGCTTTGAATCAATTTACCACCTGCTTTAACACCTGGAGAAGTACCTTTCAAACGCAAAGGAATGTTAACCTTGATAGGCTGACCTGGCGTAAGGGTCAAAAAATCCACATGAAGGATTTTTTCAGATGCTGGGTGAAACTGCGCTTCTTTCAAAATAGCGTTGTAATTGTTGCCATCGATAGTCAACTCGGCTGTTTTGAAATCAGGCGTGTAAATGAGGTGGCGTACATCGCTCCACGTAGTCGTGAAGTGTACATTTTCACTACCACCGTACAAAACACATGGAATGGTCTCGCTGTTGCGATCAGCTTTTGTTGCTTTTTTACCCAATCCAGCGCGGACGATTCCGTTAATTTTTACTACTTCCATTGTATTTTTTCTTAAATATCTTAGAGATAATTGTTAAAGAATAACGCCTTCCCTGAAAAGGCACGCAAAGGTATATGTTTTCAGTCATAAAAATCACTATTCAGTAATTTTTTCTAATGACTTTTGTTTTTTTGTTAGAATATATCCTTCAAAATATCCTCATCCACCAAATTCGGCAACGTCACTATCAAATCTGGATTCGCAGCCATCGCTCTTTTTATCGTAGCCATCGCGCCTTCGTTTCGTGCCCATGAACGCCGTGCGATGCCATTATTCACATCCCAAAAAAGCATGGATTTCAAACGTCTTTCGGCATCCGCTGAACCATCCAGAAGCAATCCAAAGCCGCCATTGATGACCTCGCCCCACCCGACTCCGCCACCATTGTGCAAGCTCACCCACGTAGCACCTCGAAACGCATCGCCCACAAAATTTTGAACAGCCATATCAGCCGTAAAACGAGAGCCATCATATATATTCGATGTTTCGCGATAAGGCGAATCTGTACCCGATACATCATGATGATCGCGCCCTAAAACGAGGGGTGCGCTGATGTCGCCCTTCGCAATGGCTTCATTAAAAGCTTGTGCAATGGCGACTCGCCCGTCAGCATCGGCATATAATATACGAGCCATAGAGCCGACGATGGGTATATTTTTATCGGCATTTTCAATCCATAACACATTGTCTTTCAATTGGTTATGAATATCTGGTTCTGCCTTTTCAAGCATACCCCTCAGTATTTGGGTCGCTATGGCATCCGTTTTATCCAAGTCTTCTTTTTTACCTGAAGTACAAACCCAACGAAATGGTCCAAAACCATAATCAAAACACATCGGTCCCATAATGTCTTGCACATAGCTTGGGTAACGAAATTCATTCGATGATTTTAAAATATCGGCTTGTGCTTCTGCGGCTTCTTTTAAAAAGGCATTGCCATAATCAAAAAAGTACATGCCCCGAGCCGTCAGTTGATTAATAGCCGCTACATGCCGCCGCAAAGTCGAGCGCACTTCTTCCATAAATTTGGGTTTATCATCCATCAAAAGTTGCTTGGCTTCTTCAAAAGTATAACCGACGGGCGTGTAGCCGCAATCATCTATATTATGGAGTGAAGTTTGGTCTGTGCCGATTTCTACAGCTACCCCCTCAGTATAAAGGCGTTCCCACAAGTCCACAATATTGCCATGATAAATGAGGGCGATGCCTTTGTTTGAAGTATTTGATTTATTTAAAATTGCCGTTTTAAGTTGTTTTATTTTTTTAATTAAATCATCTAAAACAGCCTCTTTTGAAGCATTATTTGTAGAAAAAATCAAGTCTTTTTGAATATAACCATCATTAATGCGCTGTTGAATGGCATCATCATCTACTTCCGCAATTACACCAATGCAGCCCGTAATCACTGCCGCCAAAGCCTGAGCACCCGACATACCGCCCAATCCAGATGTGACAAATACCTTCCCTGCCAATGAATCAAAGCCCTTCAAACGAGCCGCATTGAGCAGCGTAATGGTCGTACCATGCACAATGCCTTGCGGACCGATGTACATAAATGAGCCAGCAGTCATCTGCCCATATTGCGTCACGCCGAGGGCATTATATTTATTCCAATCATCTTTTTTTGAATAATTCGGTATCATCATGCCGTTCGTCACCACTACTCGCGGCGCGTCTGGATGACTTGGAAACAAGCCCATCGGATGCCCTGAATACAACACAAGTGTCTGATTATCAGTCATTTGCGATAAATATTGCATGGTCAAAAGATACTGCGCCCAGTTTTGAAAGACCGCACCATTGCCCCCATAGGTTATCAACTCATGCGGATGCTTCGCTACTGAGGGGTCAAGGTTATTTTGAATCATGAGCATAATGGCAGCCGCTTGAGTGCTTTGCGCTGGATAATCCGAAATCGGGCGAGCGTGCATATTATATGTGGGGCGAAATCGATGCATATATATACGTCCGTATGCCTTCAATTCTGCTGCAAATTCAACCGCCAACTCAGCATGATATTTAGAAGGAAAATACCTCAAAGCATTTTTAATCGCCAATTTCCTTTCATTTTCATCTAAGACCTCTTCAATATTGCGCTTAGGGGCATGGGAAATATGGGTAATTGGTGATGGGTAATGGGTAATGGGTAATGGGTAATTTGTGATGGGTGATGGGTGATGGGTGATAGGCAATGGGTAATGAGTAATGGGTAATGCCTTTTCGTCCAACAATACTGAGGGGTCTGCTGGCAGATTCCCCCTTTGGGGGTTAGGGGGCTGAACTGAGGGGTCTGTCAAGCGGTTTCCCCCTTGGGGGTTAGGGGGCTGAACTGAGGTAGGCTGAGGCTGCGGCAACTCATCAGGTATGCCATTTAATATATGTATCTGAAAATCCGTTAAGTTTTTAACCTCTTGAATTTCCTTTAGGGTTTCTAAAAATGCTGGTTGGATTGGATTTGACATTGGTTAGGATTGATTAAAATGTGTTATAAATTATGCATCAAAAGTAGTATTTTCTTAAAAAAAATCAATAACTTACACTCTCTTGTTTCACATTTCCAATTAATTTATCAAACGCTCATGTTTCAAAAACTCGTACCTTTTGAAGTAGCTCAATATATTTTGGGCAAATGCAATAAATACCAACAAACGTTTAAAGCAATCAATAAACGGGCTGAATTACGCTTTGAAAACCGCGATTGGAAGGGTATTCAAGCCGATATGCGCGAGCGACTCACGCTTTATCGCGATTTTGTCGGCGATGCTAAAATAAAATTAGCCGCTAAATTAGAGTCTAATTTGAAAGAGCCGACCCTTTGGAAGCAGGTGAAACCCATGTATGAAGAACAAGTTTTGAATCTCTACTATCGAGATATTGCTGAAACTTTTTACAATTCAGTCTTTCGGCATGTGCACAAGGGTTTGAGTGTGGATAAGGAGTTGATGTTTGTCATGCCGACGCTTGATAAAATGGATTACCATTCAGCCCGCCCTATTTTCAGAACTTATTCAGGGAAATTATCTGCTCGAACGATGGTCACTCAGCTTTTTGAAGACTATAGTTTGGATGTGCCTTACGAGGATATTGAAAGGGATATTAATTTAGTGACCAATAAAATTTTGACTGATTTATTGTCCAAATACAAAACAGATGATGATACTCGATTGGAAGTTTTAAAGCCATTATTTTATAGAAACAAAGCAGCTTATATCGTCGGGCGCGCCTATTTAGGTGGTGAAATTCACCCCTTTGTTATCCCACTTTTACATAGCAAAAATGGTGTTTTCGCAGATGCTTTGCTGCTTGAATACAACCATATTGCCTCCATTTTCACCTATTATCGCGCTCATTTTTTAGTAGATGTGGACATTCCGAGCGAAATGGTCATTTTCCTCAAATCCATTTTACCTCACAAACCTATCAGCGAATTATATACTTGTCTGGGCTTTGAAAAACATGGTAAAACGGAAATGTACAGGCAATTTTTAACGCATTTGGAACAGCATCCAGAAGAAAAATTTGATTTTGCGCCAGGCATAAAAGGCATGGTCATGTCGGTTTTCACTTTGCCAAGTTTCAATATGGTTTTCAAAATTATTAAAGATGAATTTGCACCGCCTAAAAATATTTCTGAAAAACAAGTGAAGGCGAAGTATCAAATGGTGACTCAGCATGATCGCGTCGGGCGTTTGGCGGATACGCATCTTTTTGAAAATTTTGTCTGTGAAAAAGACCGTTTTACCCCTGAATTATTAGCAGAATTGAGAAAAATTGCAAAGTCTAAGGTGATTTTAAGAAATAGCCCTGATGGAAATGGTGTGGATAAAGTTGAAATCAAACATATTTATGTAGAGAAAAAAATGATTCCACTCAATATTTATCTTGAAGGTGCCAGCCCCGAAGATGCTCGACTTATCTTAGATGATTACGGAAAAGCCTTAAAACAATTAGCCGCTGCCAATATTTTCCCTGGTGATTTGCTGCTGAAAAACTTTGGTGTGACGCGCCTCAAGCGAGTGGTTTTTTATGATTATGATGAAATAGAATTGATAACGGATTGCCAATTTAGAGAAATACCCACTGCCCGCAGTCACAGCGACGAAATGTCGTCCGAAGCCTGGTTTTATGTCGGCGAAAAAGATGTTTTTCCAGAGGAATTTCCGCCATTTTTATTTCCTCAAAAAGAATTGAGAGCCATTTTTGAAGAATTGCACCCCGATTTGTTGAATCCTCAATATTGGAATGCTGTCAAAAAGCAACTCCTCGAAGGGGCAATTATTGATGTTTTTCCTTATCCTGAATCTTTGCGATTTAGAAATGAGTAAGGTGTAATGGGACACTGATATGGCTGATACGACTGATTTTTCTGATTTTTTATATGTAATAATCAGAAAAAATCTGTCTCATCAGCCAAATCGGTGTCCCATCGCACCCCCTCAGTATCACACTACTTTGCTATAAAAAAAACATGCTCAGGAGAAAGCCCCCCAAGCATGTTAGCATCTGCATTAAATCGGTAGTCATTTACCGAAGATTTCAAATTCCAGATTCCAAATTTCAAATTCCAGATTCTAAAGTGAATATTGAAAATACTGAGGGGGTGCCCCATTTGGAATCTGAAATTTGGAATCAATTTAGCCTACCACTGTAATGTTTTTTGTAACCACAGAAGTATCTTCATTTTTTGGAAACAATGAATCCAAATCTACATCTGCCAAAATTCTCGCTTGAATGTTAGTGACGCCACCAGCGGGTGATGCACCTGCTCTGCCTGTCAATGAAATAGAGTCTGGGTCGCCGACGCCCAATGTGTCATTAGCAGAACCTGCTGAGGGATCATAAATAAATGCTGCCACTTCAGTACCGACTGCCAAAGGGTTGCCCAAAAGATCAGTAGATGTGCCACCTGCGGGTACTTTGATTTTAGCAACGGCTGCATTAGCAGATTGGATGCGGTATTTCACATTTTTGAGGGCAATACCACCGCCTGCTGCATTCGCATTCGTGGCTGTGACGTTGAAAGTAAACAATTCGTTTGGGTTAATAGTAGCACCTGCGGCAGGCGTAAAATTGGAAACCGTAACGGTTACTTTGGTGTTCATGTAATTCTGAACTGCTTCGGGAATGTCCCTTAAATTGATTGCCATGATTAAAAAATTTTGGTAAATAACTGCCTACTCTAAACGCTTTTCGGCTTTCGCGCTCTACTCTTTTTGTGGATTTTCGAGTCCCTCCATCTTTATTTCGGGTTAACGATACAAAGATGGGGGTGGCAGTTATCGACTTTCCATTAGATTTTTTCAACATTTTTCAGAAACTAAAACTGAACAGCATCCTGGGTATTGCCGTTGCATTGCCAACGCATCCGATAAATGGTGATGGTCGTTCCCACATTCGGAAAACCAGCTTTGGGCGTCACCATAAAACTACTTGAGCCGAAGACTATTTCACAAGCTGAGGCATCGTCAAAAATAATGGTCACTTTGCGGCTACCGCAATTGATGTTTTTATCCAATAATTGCAGCGTGTTCTCTTGCCCATTGCACCTATCTCTGATGATGGAAAGGGAGGCATATTTCTTAATAAATTTGAATTCAGCCGTTTGCGCACCGCTTGAATCCGCATAGCTCAACACAATGCGGTAGCCTTCATAAGGGTTCGATTCGCTCTGATACATGGGGCTGTAATAATTGACTTGATTGGCGACTATCATGTTGCTATCCAAGCCGCAAAGGTCGCGGGCGCATGAATTGGGCATCAAAAACACGACTTTATCGGTAATAATCGTTTGGCGTGCTTGAGAAACAGTGTCTAAAATAGGGTCGCTTTGAACGGCATCCAGCGCAATTGTTCTGACTTCGGTTCGATAAACAACCGCTTTTAATGAATCAAAAGACGCGTAAGTACTGTCTTTTTTAAGCATAATTTCGCTAATCAATGAGTCACCGCTCAAGGTATTTTCAAAAAGTTTGACAGAATAACCGTTATTGCCCAATACATTTTCCCAACGCACATCCACAATGGATTGCTCAATGCATGGATAATATGCTTTTTCCATTTTCAAATCAACGGGAGCCAGCGGTTTGGCAGGTGTATGATCAGGTGTGTTGCAGGTAAATGCTACAAATGAGCAATAAATGGCGACGGTTGCTAAGAGCAAAGAAGTGATTTTTTTCATAAGGCGGTTTTTTAAAAATGAGTTATAAAATAAAGATTACATGTTCAGGAAACTTTAAATGCTGTCCATTACCCACATCTTTTTTGACTAACTCCACCATAAATGGTGGAGTTATAATCCCTTCTAACTCATTGATAATCAATAGATTAAAAGATATGGGTAATGGGTAGTTTTAAAAATTTCCCGAACATTTGCTACCCCCTCAGTATAGAGCTGTATTTTTGAATTTATTAAAGTTAAAATCAACAAAATGCCTGAGGTAAAGAGTATTGGTATTATTAGAAAAATTAACTAAGTAGGTTGCCTTAAATAATCGTCACTTTCAATTATTTTATAAAATGTTGATAATCAGCAAAATAAACCTTCGAGGTTTCTAAAACCTCGAAGGTTT
>JAYTUY010000295.1:0-11083 GCA_043744275.1 Saprospiraceae bacterium | reverse complement strand
CAATTATTTTATAAAATGTTGATAATCAGCAAAATAAACCTTCGAGGTTTCTAAAACCTCGAAGGTTTAGTGTCGATTATTTAAGTCCATTTACTTAGAAAAAAATTTTGTTATAAAGTTTGACGTGTTAATTTTGTTGAAATATTTTAATCAATTATCCATTCTTAAACCATTAACTTATGTATCCTAAACAGATAGCACTTTTCTTAATGAGCCTTTGGTTCATGCCTCAACTTTCTATATCGCAGGTAACGCTCGAAGCCACTTATCCGACGACCAATTTAAAAAGAATCAAGCTCCAAACGAGCGGTGAAAAATGGTATTACGTTGATGATTCGACTCGTCAGATTCATTTTTTCAATGCCAATCATTCACCTTGGAAAACAATTGAGTTTCCAAAAGAAGCCAACAAAACCGTCTCGCTTGCTCCAACCAATATGCCTATTTCGCAGACTATTTTCAAGACGGATAACCTGATGGAATTGGTCTGGCTCTTTAAAGATTCAACCAGTAAAATAGAGCGCATCAAAATTCTAAATGAATTGAATGACTCAGTTTACTATTTTACTGAGGGGTATAATAAGTTGACTGTCAATGAGTTAGCAGGGAGTCCTACTAAGTTGTTTGTTGAGAATAGAGACAATGAAAGTGTTTGGAGTATTAAATATCAGACAACAGTTTTCACTTTGCCAAATATGATAAATAAAAAGACTTATCTTAATGCAAGTGAAATGCACCGCCAAAAATTTGGCTATGCAGGTGAAAAGATGTACTTCAAAAATGCGTCTCTTAAAAGATTAGAGATTTATAATGCTAATGATACTCTTTGGAAATCCATAATAATTCCTTCTCCATCTAACGGTACACTTTTTCCTTATGATCCTGTCTTCTTTGCAGATGATAAGATTTTTGATAGTGATACATTGGTTGAATTTGCATTTTCTTATGATAGGGGATTAGGTTATTGCCTTTCTAAAATTGTAAATGAAAACGGTAAAGTCCTATTAACTGCTAACTCATTAAGTTGGTTTAAACTTGAGCAAAAACAGGGATATGATGATAAGATTTTTTTTACAGATGAAAATAATGTAAATACTCAATATAAAGTGCTGAAACTTCCATATCCAATTGTAGTAGAGCACTCAAACCCTTACTTATCACCAGTTGAACGCATTTTTTTCAAACAATTTGGCGCAAAATATACTAACTATGATTATGGTAAAATGATTCTTTTTAATAATAATCATACTCCTTGGAGGAATTTCAATCTTGAATCTAATACTGGTTATTACTCTACTTACAGTCAGTATGAAATGCAACCATTTATATGTGATTCAATAGTTAATGCTGATAGTCTTGTAGAAATCATATGGACAGAATGGAAGCAAACATCACGTACAACTTCTGCTTATCAGCTCCGCATCACTAATGAAAACCAACAAAAAATACAGACAATCCCCGACGCCCGCCTATTTGAAATAAACCAATTAGACAATCTACCTACAAAGCTCATTACAAAGACATGGGATAGCACTCGTTATACCAATACAAAAGTGTGGCGTTTTAATACATCGACCGCTACGAATGACCCCTCAGTATTGGAGGGTTTAGAAGTGGATATTTCACCTAATCCATTTAATACATCTTTCACCATTCATCATTCAGATACTGAACGACCCCTCAGTATTCGGCTATTTAATGCGACTGGAATGCTCATTTTAACAGATAAAATTACATCAGTAAATGCTACATTGACACCTAAAAGCAGCTTGCCAAATGGTATTTATTTCCTTGAAATTTCTAATGGTATTAAGCGAACTGTTAAACGATTGGTGAAAATGTAAAACCGTTGAAACAATCCGACCCAATGCTGAATACGTATCTAAGCATAAAAACATATGCTCAAATACAAAATCATCTTCACCACTATCTGCCTATTTATAGGCATACTCGTCAATGCACAAGTCATTGATAACACCGCGTCTTTTAAAAATAATAACAGCGATCAATATTTTCGTTTGCATTACGACAACGATTATTTTACGGCAATTGATGAATATTACACACAAGGCATCAGCTTTGAGTGGGTGCATCCAGCTTTGAAAAAAAATCCGTTAAATAAATTGTTGATTCAACCGCCTAACAGCGATATGAAATATGGTTTGCGCTTGGACCATTTTGGTTATACGCCTTCGAGTATCAGCAGCGATTTAATTCTATATGGTGATAGACCATTTTGTGGGAATCTCTCTTTCAGCCCTTTTTTGATAGCTATTGATACTATAAAGAAATCACGACTTTCTTCCAGTCTCACATTGGGCGTGATAGGCAGCAAAGCAGGTGGTAAGGAAATGCAAGTAACGATTCATCGGTGGTTGAAAAATATTATTCCTCTTGGTTGGCAATATCAAATTGCGAATGATGTGGTAGTGAATTATCAAATTCAGTATGAAAAGGCTTTGTGGCAATACCGCGATGTATTTTTACTCAATTCATACTCTGAACTGAGGGGTGGTACGCATACCAATAAAATTAAAACGGGTATTAATTTTATGTTGGGCAGTTTGAATAATCCATATGCTTCTCATGCCGAAGCTCGGTCTTCAAAAAGGACTTGGCGGTATTATTTATATGGTCAAGTGCAGCCTGGTTTTACGATTTATGATGCCACTTTGCAAGGTGGATTGTTCAATAAAAAAAGCCCTTACACCATTGCTTCAAAAGATTTGACGCGACTGACTTGTCAAGCAGATTTCGGTCTTGTCGTGAATGTTGGAAAATTGACTTTAGAATATACTCAATCATTCATTACTAAAGAATTCAAGACAGGGCATTTGCACCGTTGGGGTGGGGTAAGGATTGGAGCGGCTTTTTGATAGTGAAAAGTGAAAAGTGAAAAGTGAAAAATACTGAGGGGTACAACTTTTCACTATTCTCTTTTCACTTTTCACTATTAAAATACCCCCTCAGTAAAATCATGAAAAAAACAATATAAAGGATATAAATTAGTTATAAAAGAAGCAATGTGATTGATTTATAACCTTGATAAATGAATTAAAATCCAATGAAACATTTAATAAATATTCTAATTCCATTACTTTTTTTAGGAAATTTATTCTGTCAAACAGACACAAATACAATATATAAAAATCTACAAGTAAAGAAGGATTATGCAGTTATTACTTCATCTTTAACACGAGGAAGAACAACAACTTATAGAGTTAACGATAGAATAGTTGATAAAGCTACTTATGACAAATTCCATACATTCGATAATATTTCATCGTGCTGCCCTTGTATTTTAAGGTCGTATGACGAAAACAATCTTTTATTACGTGAATCTGTTTCATGCGGTGATTGTGGGGTTGGAGAATTCAAAGAATTTTATCCAAATGGAAAAGTAAAAATTAAAGGAAAATATAAAGAAAATCCCACAGTAGACTGGGCTGATATTTTCAAAAGGGGATATTGCAATGTGCCTACTGGAACATGGCTCTATTATACTGACTTGAATGGTACACATTATTTACATCATATCGAGATATGGGATAATGGTCAATTTATTGAGCAAAGACCAGAAAGTAAAAAAGCAGAAATTTGGGGTATAGATTTGTTATTAAATACAATCAAAATAGACTCACAAGCCCTAACAATAAATGACATTAAGAATTTGAAAGTCGTACCAAAATATAAAAACAAATTAAATAACGCTAAGCTTAAAGTGAAACTATCAATATCCGCTAATGGTTATATCATAAAAGAAAGAGAATCTTCTATCGAAACTTTAAAAGATATAAATGTTGAAGAAATGATAAAACAGGCAGGGATTCCAGATATAGAAAAAATAAACTTAACAATATATATTTATGAAAATGACCAATATATCAAGGGTTTCTTCCTCAAAATGAAGAAATAATAAGAGTTTTTGATACTATTTTGATAAATATTAGCTTAAAGTAATAAATTTATAAGTTCCCTAAAGATGAAGCAGCAAAAATTGCAATTGACACCACTATTGAATTTCTTTCTAAAACGAATGAAATTGACAAAGTAATTTTTGTTTGCTTTGATGACGACAATTTTAGATTTATGGAAAGTCAGCTTATTTATTTAGGTTTCTCATAACCTTTACTCACATCATCCAAAATCAAAACCCAATCTTGACCATACCCCTCAGTCGGCGGCTTAAAAAGTTGTGTACCTTTATTCACGAAGCTGCCGAGGTCTTTGATAGAGCCATTTCGAGGATCATACCAATAAGCAATGGCTTTGTCGCCTGATATTTTACCCATATTGACTGTGAAAGATTTACCCTTTGTGCTGTATATAAATGCATAGTCTTTGCCGAGTGTGGCTTGAATATGTTCATAAATACTGAGGGGGTCAGTCACCAGCGTTTGGTCGGGAATGCGGTTGAGCATAGGGCGCGATTCAATGAGTCGGCGTAAAAATTTCAACTGCCCAGCACCAGGTAAATTGATGGCATCTTGCCAGGGAATGCTCGCTCCATTAATGCTTTTTCGCAGAGGTGAATAAAATTGCCAAACATCGTGGCAGCCATATGTGTTGCCAAACGCTCCTGCAAAAACATCCCAATAGGCATACATGCGTATGTCATAAGCATTGGATAAACCTAAGTCTTTAGCATTGAAACAAACAGGATGGTCTTCATAAAGTGGTTCACCGTCGATGGTGGGCTTTGTTGGCGTGCGGTTATACGCTACTTGGATGCGGTCGTAAACGGGATTGTCTCGACAATGCCCCGTTTGAAACATGTTGAAATCGAACCAATTATCATTATGAAACCATTTGCCTGAGCCACCATCAGCCATCTCAGTGGGTTGAGGATGTGCCGTCATCAAGGCTTTATCTGCACCGCCGACCCCCTCAGTAATACCAGCCGCCATAGCTCGCCATATGTTGGCATCTTGCTCATTGCGTGGATTGCGGTCACCTATCATCACCCAAATGATATTTTTACGGTCTTTATAGCGGTTGCCCAGCCATTTTCCATAGATTTTAGCATTATTGGTATTGAAAATTTCAGGACCATCGCCCCATTTATCCTTATAGACTTTATCCCCCCAAGTAGGCAGAAATGCAATGTACAAACCCAACTCAGCCGCCTTGTCAATAACCCAATCGACGTGTTGAAAATAGGCATCGCGAGGTTTCGTCGGGTCAAGGTTTTCAAGCGGTACTTCCCAATATGGATTAGGGTCTTTCAAACCTTGAAGTTCTGCCAATGCAACAGCTTGAATGACAGTAAAGCCTTTTTCAACCCTATTTTTCAAATATTTTTCAGCATCTTCTCTATTCAATCGATGAAAAAGCTCCCATGCCGTATCGCCCAACCAATAAAACGGTTTGCCATTTTCATGAACTAAAAACCGCTTGTTATCGGATACTTTAAGGCGTCCGTTTAACACAGGATTGGGAAAAGTTTGAGCCACTGAATGACTCATTACATAAAACATAATTATTGACAAAACATATTTTTTCATAGAAAAAGTGATTTGATAATTCATTTTGAACCCTTCAACTCATTAAAAATGGTCGTAATCAAAGCATCGCCTTTTATAAAGCCACTGCCCATTGTTTTATCATAATCTTTAGTGAGTTTTAGAGCCAATACTTGTTCTAAAGTTTGACCTGCTTTTACATTTTTCTCTACTCCATCCCGAAGCAATACAACTGCATCTCGCACATTGGTATAGTCCTTTTTATTGGCTAAATCACCATGCCCTGGGATGACAACTGTTTTATCATCAATAATGGCTAAAATTTGTGAAACCGCTTTTATCCAACCGTTGATAGAGCCGCCAGAATTGGCATCAATGAAAGGAAAACGGTCTTTCATAAAGCAATCACCCGTATGTATCACATTACTTTTAGGCAAATAAAATACGGCATCCCCATCAGTATGAGCGTTGTCCACATGAAATATTAGCACATCTTCGGTGTTTAAATATACATTCATGCCTTCATTAAATGTCATCACAGGAAAGGCTTCCATTGGCTCAACTTTAGGCGTTTTACTGAATTTTACTTTAGAAGAGTCGCCAGTCAATCGAGCTCTAACATTGGCATGAGCAATAATAGTCGCCCCCATTTTAGCAAAATTAGAATTGCCACCTGCATGGTCGCCATGATAATGCGTATTAAAAAGAAATTTGACATTCCCTCGACTAATGGCTTGAATAGACGCATTAATTCTTTCAGAAAGTGGGGCGAATTGGTCGTCGATTAAAATATTGCCATCCTTACCTGATAACAACATCATATTACCTGCGCCCGACCATTGGAGCATATGGATATGGTCTTTAATTTTAATGGTCTTAATCACCGCGCTATCCATGTTTGGCTGGCTATAAATGGCAGCGGTGTTGAGGCAGAAGATGCCCATGATGGAACACAATAGTTTTAATTTCATAGTAATTATTTATTTAAATGAATTTTTAAAATAAAGAAAAATTTCTATCACATACTTTTTTGAAACACATACATTATTCCTTTTGTGTTTGTCAACCCATTACCCATTACCCATTACCCATCTCTCAAAGTCTCGGCGTCGCAGGCTTCAACGGCTTATCAAAAGTTTGAACCCCTTGCACTTTCACTTGGCGTTTATACACTTTATCTACGCTTGTCGCATATAAAATATCAAAATTGGGACCGCCAAAACAAAGGTTGGATACTTGCCCAATACTCGGAACTGGTATAATCGCATTCACTCGACCCAATTGATCCAGCACTTGAATACCTGATTGTGAAGTGACATAAACCCGCCCATCTTTATCGCATTTTAAGCCATCTGACCAAGCATTTTCATCCGTATCGCGAACATGAAGCCAACCGAAACGTTGTTTATTCGCTAATTTCCCATCTGCTTGAATTTGATAAACCCAGACCCAATGTGAAGCAGATTCTGTAATATACAACTGCGTTTGGTCGGGCGAAAGACAAAGTCCATTGGCGAATTTGATGCCTTCATCCACCACTAATCTTTCTCCATTGGGTTTGAGAAGGTATATTTTACTTGGTTTTTCTCTTCCATCGGGCTGTGTAATGTAGATATTACCATTTTTAGCAACCAATATATCATTCCCAACAAGGCTATCGGCTAAAACAGTTGCCTTCAATTGTTTATCATAACTAATCACTTGCTTAACTGTACAACCCCAACCACTTGTTATCGTAACCATTTGACCATCAGATGAAAATGACGTACCACTGGCACATTTAGAATCAAAAGGAAGCAATTCTACCTTACCATTCAAGCCCACTTTATAGGTTTTAGCATTTGGAATATCTTGAAAAAATACTTCTCCTGCGGCATTGGCGATGACCCCCTCAGTAAATTTATATCCTTCGCCGACCAATTCCCAACCTTTATCATCAGCTGGAAATATAGCCGTAAGAAATGGGTTTTTAGTAACGCCTTTGGCAATCGGCTTAGGATAATCTTTCCACAACCACCGCATGGCTTCAGGGAAAATAGCCGTGCCATGCTTGCCACTGTGTCCGCCTTCGCCCCATGTATGATTGACTTCATAACCTGAAAATGTCAATGCGCGTTCCATCGTTTCATTGGCTTTCCACCAATCGCCGCCATATATATTGAGGTCATTTGAGCCGTCTTGCAAAAAGATGCGAATGGGCTTAGTTTCATATTTTCTGATAAGGGTCGGGTAACGGTCGGCACCCCTCAGTCCAACATACGTTCCGATGGCACTAAACACTCTTGAAAAAGCATCAGAACGTTCCCAAGCCGCCGTGAAAGCACAGACTGCTCCACTGCTTGAACCGCCAATCGCTCTATCATTCCCATTTTTTGAAAGGCGAATCGCGCGACCATCACTCGTTTTCAATTTTTCAACTTCGGGCAATATTTCATTTAAAATAAAACGAGCATAAGCATCGCCCAAACCATCATATTCAAAGCTGCGATTGAATCTATCCAAAGCCGTTGTCGTATCGCTCGCTCGCACCCGACCGGGCATCACAAATACCCCAATCGTAATCGGTATTTCTTTTTTATGAATCAAATTATCAAAAACGGTGGGTGCTTTCCACTGAATGCCATCTTGATTGACATATACGCAAGCGGGTGTTTCAGGCTTGTATTGAGCAGGCACATACACCCAATACTCTCGCCAAGTGCCAAGGAATATTTTTGAATTGTCGAAACTGAGCTTGATGATTTCCCCTTTCGGTACGCCTGCTTGCTCAATAGAAGCAGGGTCTTCAGGATAATTTTCAGTTGTGGTTTGAGCAAACAGGGTAGTATGCTTTATGATAATTAGGAGGAAGAGTAGTTTTTTCATTGTCGTTATTTAGTTTTAACGACAATAATATTAATAAAATGGGAATTATAGGTATTTTGAGTTTATTATTTTTGAAACACATGTTCTGTAAAAACACATAGGCACATAGAACACATAGAAAAAAAACTATGTGCCCTATATGCCTATATGTTTCAAAAATAATACATGTTCTGTAAAAACACATAGGCACATAGAACACATAGAAAAAAAACTATGTGCCCTATGTGCCTATGTGTTTCAAAAATAATACATGTTCTGTAAAAACACATAGGCACATAGAACACATAGAAAAAAAACTATGTGCCCTATGTGTCTATGTGTTTCAAAATATATCTCCTAAAAATATGTATTGCAATTGTACCTACTGTGTTACATTTTTACTATTTTTATCACTATTAATAAAAAAAAACATACATAATGAAAAAACTGACTAAGAGTTATTTAAAAGAACTCACTTACGAAATCATTGGTGCCGCCATCGAAGTCCATAAAGAAATGGGACCAGGGCTTTTAGAAAAAGTCTATGAAGTATGCATCAAACATGAATTAGAACTGCGTGGCCTGAATGTCAAATCACAACAAACGATTCCTGTCATTTACAAAGGTGTCGTTCTGGATGCTGAATTGAGATATGACTTGTTAGTAGAAGATTGTATTCTTGTAGAATTAAAAGCGGTTCTGCAAATGATACCTATCTTTGAAGCCTAAGCCATGTCTTATGCTAAGTTATTAAAAGTTCCTAAATCAATGCTCATCAATTTTACTTGCAACAATATTTTTAAAGAAGGTCAAAAAACTTTTGTGAACGACTTATACACTCTTTTACCCGATTAGAACACATATTTTTTTTTGGAACACATAGGCACATAAAACACATAGAAAAAACTATGTGCCCTATTTGCCTATGTGTTCCCAAAAAAAACATGTTCTGTAAAAACACATAGGCACATAAAACACATAGAAAAAAAACTATGTGCCCTATGTGCCTATGTGTTTCAAAAAAAGGTGTTCAAAAAAAAGGTGTTCAAAAAAAAGGTGTTAAACCCTCACGCCACCGATTTAAGCAACTCTTCCTTAGCCACCATAATAAAATTGACCCGCGACATAATCCCCGATTTAATCGTCACCTCCTCCGAAACCGCTGGCTCAAAACCTTCTGCCTCAGCAATCACTGTATATTTGGAAGCCGTGACGGGCGTGATTTCATACCGTCCTTTATCGTTGGAAGACGCCACTTTATCCGTTCCCTTTATCGTAATGGTCACCTTCTCGATGATGGTTTTTTTATCTGCCTCAGTCACTTTGCCGATAATACCCGCCGGTTTATTGCCGCGCACCTTACTGAGCATATTCGGAAAAGTAAACTCATTTTTCAATTCAGGGATGTCATTAAAAATCCTTTTGGCATCGTCAAACATGCTGATTAAATCTTTATAAATCGCATTATTGGCTTCTATTTTTTCAGATGTTTTGTCAATGGCTGTACCATCAGTGTCTTTATATTCTTTGTACAAGCCATTGAAAATAGCCGCCAAACCCTTAAATTTTTCAGTAAAAATGGTTGGCATATTGTTTTTTACTGAGGGGGTCTTCACCGTTGCCTCAAGCGTATCTTGATATTTATCCAAAAACGGCACGGCTGCACTCAACAAACCCGCCATACTCGCCCAATTATTGATTTTCGCCTTCGCCAAAAACGCACTACCAGCCGACCGATACATAATATCGCGCTCTTCTGGCGCATAAGCATCGTCAATATAGCCCAACAGCAGCATAAATTGATTGATAATATCTGTATTGCACTTCAGAAGGCTCATGCGCACCAAATCATATTCCGTATAGCGAGCGTTGACATCGGGCAGTAAGTCCGTAATATCAATGGCGTCCAAACTCTCTTGGACATACCCCTCAGTATATTTTGGTTTCACAGCCGCAAAAGCAGCCAAATGTTTTTGACACAACCACCAGCCATTGCGGCAAGCGAGATAAAGGTCAGGTTGAGCACAACTATACGATACTTTTTTCATGAGAATATTTATTTGATTGTTATAAAATGATAAAAAATTATTTAAAAAAGACAAAATCGGCTTAGATGAACCACTCAAACGCACCTATGCATTATTTGAACGCACATATACATTAATTGAAGACACCTATACATTATTTGAACGCACCTATGCATTAATTGAAGACACCTATACATTATTTCAACGCATCTATGCATTATTTCAAGCCTCAGATACAAAATATGAGCGCATAAATGCCATCATTCAAATCAGCCAGACAAAATCAAAGAACACATATATCTAAAAAAACATACAACATTTTGACTACAACAAAAAGCATGACAATTTTTGTTAATATTCGGGAAAAGAGGAAAAAAGATTGGGAAAGAGGAAAAATGTTTTAGAAAGGAGTAGGATTCAGATGAGAAATGGCTTCTTTAAAGCATCATTATTATCAATTTTATTCTTGAATCAATCTAATTTATTTTTAGTTGTTGAATGAATTTAGAAACAAGAATAAAATTATGTAATGATTTCATTATTGTAATTTAATCTATTATATTTGCATACTAAACGGGTATTCACGCCACTCTATGGCGTGAATACCCGATAATTTGAGGATTTACGCCATAGAGTGGCGTGAAGCACGTAGTTGGATAGAAATAATTAGGACAAGCCTTGTTATAAATAAAGAGTTAAAGGCGTCTCACGCAACAAAGCCATTTTTTGACTAACTTCGTTTTGATTAAG
>JAYTUY010000294.1:0-3236 GCA_043744275.1 Saprospiraceae bacterium | reverse complement strand
CCTTCGATGATGTCTCTGGCGGGTATGATGTACATAATAGTTTGATAATCAATATTTTATAAAAAGTAAATCAATATTTTTCGTAATAGTTTTGCCCCCTAACACCCAAGGGGGAACGCCTACGAAGTATGCTATATTTGTTCATTAAATGAACGTTTTTGCAGTTATCGAGAGAGATTCCCCCTTGGGGGTTAGGGGGCAAACAGAACAAGAGTACAAATTTTTATATAATATATTTAAGACAACTTAGCAGCCATTCATTTTCAACCATAAAACAAATATAATCATCATTGTTTCACAAAATCGTCACGCAAAAATCCTTGATTGTCGAGTGAATAAAATAATCCGTCTAAAATAGTGATAAATAGATTTCTTTAAAACGACCTTTGCAGCGAAATTTAAAAAATTGTCAAATATTATCACTCACTCTTATAATCTGAAGATTCTCAAATTTTCACCCGCTTATTAAAATGAAAAAAATTCTCATTGCTCTCAGTTTTCTTTTTACAACAATTCTTTCTTATGCTCAGATGCCTGGCGGTATGCCCGCAGGCGGTGGCAAAATGCCTTCTATTTCAGGCAGAGTCTATGGTAAAATCGTAGATGCGACGACCAAACAACCCATTGAGTTTGCCTCAGTGATTGCACTACGCCCGATGGGCAAGCGCGATTCGATGCTCGGCGGTGGCTTGACTTTGCAAAATGGCGAATTTAATATTGATAATGTGCCTTTGGGTGGCATTAAAATTAAAATTTCCTTCTTAGGTTTTAAAGATTATGTCAAACAAAATGTCATGGTGATGCCGCCTGATAATTTAGAGGTTGACTTAGGCGACATTGAACTCCAATCAGACGCCAAGGTTCTGAACACCGTAGATGTGACCGCTCAAAAAAGCTCGATGCAATTGAGTTTGGATAAAAAAGTGTTCAATGTCGATAAAAATATAACGGCTACAAGCGGCACGGCGGAAGATGTGTTGAAGAACGTCCCCTCAGTAACAGTGGATGCAGATGGCACGGCAAAGCTTCGCAACAATGCCACCACTATATATGTAGATGGCAGACCAACGATGTTGAGCATGAGCCAAATTGCTGCCGACCAAATCGAATCAGTAGAGGTGATTACGAACCCCTCAGCAAAGTTTGAAGCTTCGACAACGGGCGGTATCATTAATATTGTCACTAAAAAGAATAAGAAACCGGGCTATAATGGTTTCGTCGGCTTGAGCGTCGGCACAGGCAATCGGTACAGTGGTACATTAAACCTGAATGTGAAAGAAGGGCGCACGAACGTGACTGGTTTTTATACCATCAATTCGATGAGAAACCCAACGAATGGCTATTCATACAGAACGAATTTTGATAGTGTTGGCAGGGTAAAGAATTATTACAATCAAAATACCAAGACAAGTTTTGATAATTTGTTCCAAGTTGGGCGCGTGAGTGTGGATTATCAAATTACCAATAGAAATATGTTGACGGTAGCAGGCACATATGTCAATGGTCAATTCGACATTAAAAGTGATGTAGAAGATGTATTTTTAACGCCTGCAAAACTCGCTTTCAATAAAGGCACTCGGAGCGTTCGCCCGATTAATGAGTTTAAAAACTATGGTATTCAAGCCATTTGGAAAAAAACATTTCCCAAAAAAGGTAAAGAATTGACAACGGATTTGAACTTAAACTTCGGCAATTCAGCGAATACAGCGGATTGGTTGACCACAAGCAACAACCTCAATCCTGATGGCTCTATCGCTTCTACAGGCATCTTGAAAAACGTGATTGATGGCGGCAATAAAGGCAATCAAGTGACTTTCCAAATGGATTACACCAACCCGATTAACGATAGTACGAAGATAGAAATGGGTGTTCGCAGCTTCACGAATGTGCGGACGCAAGACTATTATTTCTATACCAATATCAATGATAAGTTGGAATTAGATAGATCAATTTCTCAAAATACCGATATTAGCGACATTATCAACGCGGCTTATGTGACCTTTAGCAGCCGATTAAAAGGCATCAGCTACCAAGCAGGTGTTCGTTTTGAGCAATCCAAATTCGATGGTACATCTAAATTGGACAACATAAAATTTGGCTACAATTATCCAGGTAGCGGCGGCAATAATCTTTTGAAATCATTTTTTCCATCTTTGTATTTATCTAAAAAATTAGATAAAACAAGCGAGATTCAAGTCAATTTTAGCCGTAAAATTGAGCGTCCGAATTTTATGCAATTGATGCCTATTATTCAAAATACAGACAGACAAAACATCCGTATCGGTAATCCGAAACTCCAACCTGAGTTTGTGAATTTATCAGAATTGAATTATAATAAATTGTTTGGTGCGCACAATTGGCTCATCTCTTTGTATTATATGCTCGAAACCAATACCATCAAGCCTTTTACAAGTGCTTCGACAACAGACCCCTCAGTATTAATCACAACTTTTATCAATGCGAAGAACGAAACGCGCTACGGTTTGGATAATACTTTGAAGTTGACAATTTCAAAGAATGTGGATTTTTCTACCAATTTTAATGTCTTTAACTTTGGCATTTCATCAGATGTCATATCTAAACACAGTTGGGCATACAATGGCAAAGGCAATATCAACTGGAAGCTACCCAATAAATTGAAAAGCTTTTCAATGCAGCTCAATGGCAATTATGAAAGCAACCGTCTCGCACTGCAAGGCGAACGAGGTGCAAACGCTTTCATGGATTTTGCTGTGAAATATACATTTATGCGGATAGCGAGTTTGACTTTTGCCATTAATGATGTCTTTGATTCGCGCAAAGAAATCTCTTATTTGACACAGCCAAGTTTTTATCAAGAAAGTATGCGCCGCAGGGATTTACGTAATTTCAAATTGTCGTTCCAAATGCCTTTTGGTAAAATGGATGCGTCAATTTTCAGAAAAGCCAAAGATGCGAAACGTCAGCAGACGCCAGGACAAGACATGGACTTCGGCGGCTCTTAATTCGGATTATTTGTTATATATTTGCCCTCAAGTCACGGCTTCGCTTTATGTGAAGCCGTGACTGTTTGTAGGGGGTAATGTGGGGTTGTGTAAAAAGGGTAAAATAGAGCAAAATCAATTTTTCACTCAGAATAATGTTTGGTTTTTGCGAAATATAGATTTACGAAATCTTAAAGATTTGTGGTGCGACATAAAGTTATGTACTACTATACGGACATAAAGTTGAAACCGCCTTAACTTAGTTCATTGAAA
>JAYTUY010000293.1:0-42588 GCA_043744275.1 Saprospiraceae bacterium | reverse complement strand
AAAATTCACAGTATTTTCAAAGAACGCTAAGGCGGTTTCAACTTTATGTCCCAAGGGTAGTACATAACTTTATGTCGCACCACAGATTTCGTAAATCTGCGTTCAAAACCGAATAATATTTGGGCATTAAAATAGCCCAAACCCTTTTTACACAACCCCAAATTGTGCTAAATTCAAAATTTAATTTGGTATAAAAATTTAAATTTTGTATATTTTTGACTTATTACACAATCCCAACTCAAAACTCCCAACTCAAAACTCCCAACTCAAAACTCTCAACTCCTTCGCGCCGCCAAAAGATATAGCACAGCCATCCTCACCGCTACCCCATTTTCCACTTGATCGAGTATAATAGAATTAGCCGAATCAGCAGCATCTGAAGTGATTTCCACACCTCGATTAATAGGACCCGGATGCATGATAACTACTTGATTATCAATGCTTTCGAGCAAGGCTTTATTGATGCCGAAGTATTGAGAATATTCTCTCAAGGAAGGGAAAAATTTAATGTCTTGACGTTCTAATTGAATGCGCAATACGTTGGCAACATCGCACCATTGTAGCGTTTTTCTCACATCATGCTCTACTCCTACGCCTAACTTTTCGATGTGTTTTGGAATCAACGTCGGTGGTCCACAAACCTTGACTTCTGCGCCTAATTTTTTCAAACAATATATATTACTCAAGGCGACACGCGAGTGCAAAATGTCTCCAAAAATAGCGACTTTTTTACCGCCTACTCCACCGAGTTGACGGCGGATAGAATAGGCATCGAGTAGGGCTTGCGTGGGGTGTTCGTGCGTGCCATCGCCTGCGTTGACGATATTGGCGTTGATTTTTGAAGCCAAATAATGTGGTGCTCCAGGCGCAGGATGCCTCATAACGACCATATCTACCTTCATCGCCAATATATTATTGACAGTATCCAACAAAGTTTCACCTTTTGAGACGGAGGAAGCGGATGCCGTAAAATTCAAAACATCGGCGGAAAGGCGTTTTTCAGCTAACTCAAAAGAGATGCGCGTTCGGGTCGAATTTTCAAAAAAAAGATTGACAATAGTGGTATCGCGCAACGACGGCACTTTCTTAATCGGGCGATTAATGACATCTATAAATTGGTCAGCGTTTTCAAAAATGAGATTTATATCATTCGCTGTGATGTCTTTGATGCCCAAAAGATGTTTCGTAGATAATTGCTTTTCAGCCATTTATATATTTTTTATTTTTTAAATGGAAGAAAATTTTAACTGATTAAAATTTTACATCGATATATTGTTTCTTGATTTATCAATTAAGAAACCTTCTTTGGATAAATTAACACACGGTCTTCCCCCTCAGTTTCAGCCCACTCTACACTCACGTAGGCGTCATCTAAAGAGTCCATTGATAAGCCAATATAATCAGGTCGAACAGGGATTTCTCTATTGAATCTTCTTTCTACTAACACCAATAATTTGATGGATTTGGGGCGACCATAATGATTGAGGGCTGTCATGGCTGCTTGCACTGAGCGACCTGTATATAACACATCATCAACAAGTATAATCCTTTGATTTTCAATGACAAACGGCATATCATTGATGTTGGCAGCGAGCGGTTTTTTACTGGTGCGGAAGTCGTCGCGGTAGAAGGTAATGTCGAGTTTGCCGAAGGGAATATTGCCCCCGCTTGATGCCAGTGGCTTCACCACGCTTTGGCGTGGCAGTATTTCGCCCAATTTTTGCAATAAACGAGCAGCCAACTGCACACCACCCGTTTGAATACCGACAATGCAAGTATCCTCGAAGGTGTCGTAGTCTTCTATCAAATGATAGCACAGACGCTCAATGGTGAGGTCGAATTTTTCTTTTTCCGATATGACTCTTGCTTGTTGTATCACGCCGCAAATATAGTGATTGAGTGATTGAGTGATGAGATGATTGAGTGATTATTTTTTTTAGAAATTTTTTAAACAATTCTACTCATCTCAATTTATTGATAATCAAATATTTACACAATTTTATTTTAAGTATTTAAAAATAAATTTTTAAAAAAATTTCAAATTAAAAAAAGGCTTTTAAACCTTTTTATACTGAGGGGGTCTATTTGTCGTGATTCACAAGATAGTATTATTTTCTAAAACCGTAATTGTTTAACTCAAAAGTCTAAATTTTTTATCACATGAAAACCATTATCAAAGGCTCATTAGCCATTTTATTCACCGCAGCACTTTTCACCGCTTGCAACAAAGACAACAACGTTTCGCCCAATGAGGCAACCATTAACGAAGCAGCCATCACCTCCAGCGAGGATGTCAGCGATGCCGAATCTTATTCTCAAAACACTGAGGACGAATCCGATATGGCTATCGAAGGCATGGGCAGTGGCGGACCCGGTGGTTCAAGCTGTGCTGTTGTCACGTATTCGGCTCCTCGTGGTACTTTTCCTCAAACCATTACTGTTGATTTCGGCACCGGTTGTACTGACCACAACGGCAGAATTAGAAAAGGTAAAATCGTGATTGCCTTGAGCGATTCATTGATGAAAATCAATGCCACTAAGACCGTGACTTTCCAAAATTTTTATATTGACAGTGCTAAAATCGAAGGCACTCGAACATGGAAAAACAACGGCTTAAATGCACAAGGTCAACTCTCATTTACACGGACAGTTGTGAATGGTAAAATTACCTTCGGCGACGGGACTATTGCTACTTGGAATGCCACTCATACAGTGGTCAAAACGCAGGGCTTCAACACCCGTACACCACTCGACGATGTTTGGACAGTCACTGGCAATGAGTCGGGTGTGAATAGAAAAGGCAAGGCATTTAGCAGCGTTATCAACTCTCCCATCGTTCATAAGGCACTCTGCCCGTGGATTACAAGCGGCGTCCGAACCATTACGATTGAAGGCAATGCACGCTCATTAGATTATGGTTATGGAGGTGGTAATTGTGATAGAGAAGCACTCTTAACATTGCCAAATGGTCAAACGAAAGTCATAAAATTGCGCCGATAGTTGTTTTATTAAATTAAAAAAAATCTGCACTTGACTTATTGGATTTATTAGTGTAAATTTGAAAAGAATTTATAGATAAAAATTGTGTCCTTTCGATGAGAGCGTAAATGTGGTTACCACATTTACGCTTTTTTTTTATGCCCATTCCATAATAAATTCCCTTCTAAATTCCAAGTTTAAATTAAAATAAAAATATATTTTATTTTAATTTAAACTAAACCTTTCACTTTCCTCACCGTAGAATGACCTGTCACAAAATATAATTTATAATGTTCTGATTATTAATCAGTTACGCCAACCTGATTAATAACTCTTATTGCCTTATCATTTTAAATTAAAATAAATAATATTCAATTAGTACACTATAATAAGTACATAGCTTAAAAAATTGAAAAAATTTCTAAAAAAAAACTATTAAAAAAAAAGATGAAAAAATTTTTATTCGCAATTGTCGCACTCTTTTTATTTTCTTTTGCAGCTGAGGCTCAAGTTCCTCAAAGTGTATGTTATCAAGCAGTAGCTACCGATTTGAGTGGTCGTGAGCTCGTGAGTCAGAACATTAAAGTGCGCATTTCGCTCTTGAAAGGTTCTGCAAGTGGCGTGGATGAATGGGTGGAAACGCATACCCTCACAACAGATGGATTTGGTCTATTTGATCTTCAAATTGGCAATGGCACGCGCATCGGTGGTGTTCAAACATCTTTCAGCAATGTCCGTTGGGGTCAAGATAAGTTTTATTTGAAAGTTGAAATGGATATTTCAGGCGGAAATAATTTCGTACTGATGGGTACAAATCAATTGGTTTCAGTGCCTTATGCACTTTTTACTGAGAAAGCTGCCTTCGCAAATGTCGCTGATTCATCGAGTAGAGCGGGCAGAGCAACATTTGCTACAACTGCTGAAACGGCTGCTTATGCTACTAAAGCAGGAAAAGCCGACGAAGCTACGCGGGCACTTCAAGCCAATTATGCCACGACGGCTACTTATGCAGACAGTTCAAGATTTAGTCAAAATTCAGCCAATGCAGTGAAGGCTTTGAAAGCTGATGAAGCTGTTCGCGCCAATCAAGCGAACAGTGCTATCACTTCCATGTATTCAGATAGCTCAAGATTCAGTCAAAATTCAGCGACTGCACAAAGAGCGGTGAAAGCTGATACTGCTTCTTTTTCTTATTATGCGGATAGCGCGCGCAGAGCTGGTCAAGCACAACGGGCAATTCTCGCAGACAGTACATTACGCGCTCAAATCGCTTGGAATGCCATCAATGCCAATCGGGCAATCATGGCGGATAGTGCGAATAAAGCAGCTTTCGCTTGGAGAGCATTAAAAGCTGATACGGCTTTAATCGCTAAAACGGCTTCAGATGATTTTGATAGAGATCCTAAAAATGAAATTCAAACGCTTACATTCAGACGGGATACGCTTTCATTGAGTAATCCGACGGGCGTGCCTTTTGCTATCTCAATGTCGTCAATTCCTTTGCGAGCACCGGCAGCTTCTATTGATTTTCCTTCGGGCATCGTTGGAGACCCTGTGGTTATTACGTCCAATTTTGTAGTGCCTGTGGGTAAAAGTTTATTCGTGAGTGCTGTGAATAGCAGTGTGAAATTGGCAGATGGTAAAATTTTATATGCTGAACCGGGTATGCCGATGATTCCAAGCGGTACGACTATTAATACTTGCTATTGCACAGGTTTTTTGATAGCTGAACAACCTGAAATCAAAACGATGATTTTAGATTTTACGAATCCAGCTTTTGAATATGTGGTGCCTACGGGTTTTACGCTCGTCATTAAAAGTGGTAAGACAGAACGGGGTTTGCTCGATTTGCAATTAGATAGCGATATTTTCAACTTTTATACGGTCAATTCAAGCCAATCTGCACGGCTTATTGTGATTAATGCAGGTAAAAGAATTAAAAAGCCTTATACAATTCTTCCAACCGATGCCTTAGTTTTAACAGGTTATTTATTGAAAAACAATTAATAATCTTAGCTTTTTCATTAGAAATACCTCTCAATACTGCCAAAGGGATAAATGAGACGGTATATTTTATCAAATTAAAAAGTTAAAACAATGTATCGCAATATGAAAAAGATTTTAATTAAAATAATAGTACTGCTGTTGGCTTTTCAAAATGGCAATGCCCAGCAGTTGAAAAGGTGGACACTATCCAGCCAGGGTAAGCAAAAAGTGAGCGCACCTTTCAGAATCAGTTGGACGGCAGGTGGTTGCCCAGGTTGTGGCACGCTACAATCCCCAGATGGTAAATTATTTCTGCGTCAAGGTTTTCAACAACCTCCTGCATTATTTGATAATCCAGCCAATTGTTCTGTCAGTGCTGCATTTAGTATATCATCGACTGCCTCGCAAACTTGTGGTATTCGCTACGATTTTGAATACAATGGCAGTCAAGTTCAAGGCGTGGTTTATAATTGGGATTTTGGCGATGGTGCTTCTCCGAGGACATCGAATCAAGCGAATCCTGTTGGTATTAGCTTTAGTACATCAGGTTTGAAAATCATTTCACTCACTGTCAAACAAGGCAGTTGTAGTGAAAGCATTTCTAAATCAGTGACTATTAATCCCAATCAAGTTGGGTTTAGTGGTAATATTGGAGTTGCCAATGTGAAATGTTTTGGCGATAAAACAGGCTCAGTAAATGTAAACACTACAGGTGGTTCGGGAGTGAAAACATATAGATGGTCGAATGGGAATACTGGCTCTACAATCAGCGGTTTAGCAGTGGGTCGCTATCAAGTGACGGTGACGGATGCCAACGGTTGTAGTATTAATTTTGATACAACTATTACGCAACCCCTCAGTAAAATGGCATTTAAAGTGGCTATTATTAATGAAAGTTGTAAAAATTACAATGATGGGATGATTAGTTTGGAAGCAACTGGTGGCACAGCTCCATATAAATACGAAAGGTCGGCGGATAGCCTTAAAGTCGGTTTAGTGAGTCTTTCAGCTGGCAATTATCCTGTGACTATAAAAGATGCTCAAGGTTGTAAGATTGATACTTCTTTTGAAATAAAATTACGTTGCAAAGAGCCTAAAAATGATAAAATATTTGACACTTTTTCTCCCAATGGCGATAATGCGAACGAAACATGGGTGGTAAAAGATATTGAAAAATATCCGAAAAATGAAGTCGTTCTTTTCAATCGTTGGGGTCAAGTGGTTTACAATAAAGCTCCTTATAGCAACGAATGGAATGGCGTCACCAATGATGGAAAAGACCTGCCCGCTGCAGCCTATTATTATGTCATTCGATTGAATGACGATAAAGGAACAGTTTGGACGGGAGCGATTACTTTGGTGAGATAAAAAACATAATCATTTAATAATTCAAATAAGAGTTAATGAAAAGGTATTTACATATCATCGTTTTGATATTTTTATTCATAAAATCCTTTACAGTTCAAGCACAGCAATATCCCTTGTTCACCAATTATGTGATTAACACATATGCGTTCAATCCAGCTGCCATTGGCACTCTAAAGAACGTGGAACTGAGGGGTCTCGCTCGCTCGCAATGGGTAGGTGTAGAGGGGCGTCCGCAGACCAATATTGTCAGCTTGATGGGAAAGATGAAAAAAGTGCCCATCAGTCTGGGTGGCTATTTTTATAATGATGTTCAAGGAACATTCAGAAAAAATGGTGTAACGGGTATGCTTGCTTTCAATCAAAAAGTGGCTGAAAAAAGCAGCATTTCCATTGGTTTCTCAGGTGGTTACTATAAAGTGAACGTCCGCGACAATGCTTTTTTACAACATGATATAGATCCGACTGTGAGCGGCGGGCAAGTAGGTGTTTGGATTCCAGACCTCAGCGCGGGAATATATTTCAAGCAAGAGGATGGTCTATTTGGTGGCATTTCAGTGCCGCAGCTTTATCGTAAAAAACTTATTTTCGACCCAGCTGCTCGCACCACCAATCCCAGCAGAATCGAACGTCAATATCATGGCATTATCGGCTACGGCATTAAAGTGAGTGATGTGATGACTTTAGAACCTTCAGCTTTGATAAAATTATCACCCAACACACCCCCTCAGTATGACGCGTCTTTGAGAGGCATTATCAACAAAAAGTTTTGGTTAGGCGGTAGTTTTAGAACAGACGATGCGGTGAGTATTATGGCTGGCATTGATTTCCCCAAATGGATGGTCGCCTATAGTTATGATATGACGACTTCTCAGTTGAGAAATAGCAGTGCTGGTAGTCATGAAATAGTTTTTGCAATGCGTTTTGGCAATGATAAATGCAAGGACGAAGACAAGGACGGCGTTTGCGATAAAGACGATAAATGCCCGACTGAACCCGGTTCAAAAGACAATAGCGGTTGCCCTGTGGCGGAAAAGGTAGAAAGAAACTGCCCCGATAAAGACCGCGACGGCATTTGCGATAAAGACGACCAATGCCCCGATGTGCCAGGCACTAAGGAAAATAAAGGCTGCCCGACCAATGATAGAGATGGCGACGGCATTCGAGATGATATTGATAAATGTCCAGACATTCCAGGCACTTTGAAAAATGGCGGTTGCCCCCTCAGTGATAGAGATCAAGACGGCATTTTAGACGATGTTGACCCTTGCCCTGATGTGGCTGGCACGCTTGAAAATATGGGTTGTCCTCCTGAAAACGACCGTGACCAAGACGGAACACCTGATAAAAACGACCCATGTCCCGATGTAGCAGGTCCGAAGGAAAACAAGGGCTGTCCACAAGGCGGAGATAGAGATGGCGATGGTGTGCCTGATGATAAAGACAAATGCCCCAACACAGCGGGACCTGTTGAAAACTTCGGTTGCCCTCAAACGAGTCAAGAAGATAGAGATATTTTGACTTTAGCCATTCAAAACCTTTATTTTGACAGTGATAAATGGAATATTCGCCCTGCGGCATATCGCAATTTGAATACTTTGGCTAATTTATTACGCAATAAAAAAGATTGGAAAATCAAAGTAGAAGGTCATGCGGATAATAAGGGTAAGAAGGAACACAATATTATGTTGTCAAATAATAGAGCGGAAGCGGTGAAAAATTATTTGATTTCAAGAGGTGTTTCTCCCAATCAAATTTCGACTTATTATTATGGAGATTCACGTCCAGCTATAGAAGTGAAAGATAAAACAGGTTTGGAAATGAATAGACGTGTTGAAATTGAGTTTGCATTTGATTAGAGTTGTTGCAATGGGACACAGATGCGACTGATGCGACAGATTTTTACTGATTTTTTTTTAAAAGGGATTAGGGTATTTTTTGTAAAATATTGTTGAGCAATGTTTTATAAAAAGTACCCTTTTTTTATGGGGTAAATTGTATTGACCCAATAAAAATAGGCATCTTTTAAAATGAGGGAAATTAAATAAAGTCAATTGTAAAAAATATTAATGTTAATTTTTTTTCATTTAGCGAATTTTCACTAATTTCACACTTTCAAATAAATTGTACATTATTAAAAAGGAGAATTATGAAATTAAAGCTTACTAACCAAATTAACCTAACATTATTGTTCCTACTCTTTTCCCCTTTTATTTTTGCCCAAACCCTTGTAAAAGGTAAAATAATTGATGGCACTACTGGAGAAGTAATGGTCGGAGCTACTGTTGTCATAAAAGGCACAACGGTCGGCACACAAACAGACTATGATGGTTTGTTTGAATTTAAAACGGATAAAACTTATCCTTTAACAGTCTCTGTTTCTTTTGTCGGCTTTGAAACGCAAGACATTGAAGTAAAAGATGCTAAACCCCTCAGTATCAAGCTCGGCGAGCAGGCTTTATCAATTGATGTTGTAGAGATTACAGGTCAACGCATCAGCGATAAGCAGAAAGCCAGTCCACTTTCTGTAGAAACGATGGATAAATTGGCAATAAAACAAGCGGCTTCTTTGAGTTTTTATGAAAGTATGGGCACGCTTAAAGGCGTTGACATGACAACTGCCAGTATTGGCTTTACGATTATCAATACGCGCGGCTTCAACTCTACAAGCCCTGTGAGGTCTTTACAAATTATAGACGGTGTGGATAATCAATCACCCGGTCTGAATTTTTCATTGGGCAACTTTTTAGGCTCATCTGAATTAGATGTTTTGAAAGCCAATTTAATAGTGGGTGCAAGTTCAGCTTATTATGGACCGAATGCCTTTAATGGTGTTATTTCCTTAGAAACTAAGAACCCTTTTTATCAAAAAGGCTTATCTGCTCAAATAAAAACGGGCGAAAGAAGTCTTTTAGAAGGCTCTTTTAGATATGCCGATGCTATTAAAAATAAAGATGGATTGGATTGGATGGCTTATAAAATCAATGGTTTTATCTTGAAAGCCAATGATTGGGTAGCTGACAATAATGACCAAGTATATGATACAGATTTTGGCAAGACTAATCCAGGCGGTTATGATCATGTCAATCGGTATGGTGATGAATATAATGTAACATTCGATTATTCTGAAAATTCAAAAAAGCAGCCCTGGGTCTATCCAGGCTTAGGTGCTTTTTATAGGAAGGGTTATTCAGAAAAAGATTTAGTGGATTACAACACAAAAAACATAAAGGCAAATGCAGCCGTGCATTTTCGGTTAAATCCAAGCCAACAAGGCAACTCTACTGAACTGATATTATCTTCCAGTTTTGGCAGCGGAACGACCGTCTATCAAGGGGATAATCGTTTTAGTTTGAAAGATATTTTATTTTTTCAAAATAGAATTGAACTAAGAAAGACTGATAAATTTTTCATAAGAGCCTATGCTACCAACGAAGATGCAGGCAAATCTTACGACCCTTATTTTACTGCTTTATTATTACAAGAACGCTCAAAAGAAAGTATAAAATGGGGACCTGATTACGAAAATTTTTGGCGAAATAATATAGTACCCAGAACTCGAAAGTTAGAATTTCCTCAACCAACAGTCGTGGTAATTGATGGCTCGCCTAAAATTGTGTATGATTATAATGCTTCAAATTCTTGGTTGACAAAATATCAAGATTCGATTGCTATTTGGCATCAACTTGCTCAAAATTATGCTAATACTCAAGGTACACAAACACCTTTCTATGAGCCTGGTTCAGAAAGATTCAATCAATTGTTTGAAGAAATTAGGCTTAAAAAATCGAATAAAAGAGATATTAATAGTGGAACCCGATTTTTTGATAAATCAGCTTTATACCATGTTCATGCTGAATATAAATTTACACCTACTTGGACGGATGTGTTAACTGTAGGCGGAAATGTTAGAGCGTACAGACCTTATACTGAGGGGACTATCTTTTCAGATACTTCCAACACTCGGATTAAAAACAATGAGTTAGGTTTTTATGGTGGTGTTGAAAAAAGTTTTAATGAAAAAAAATGGCGGGTGAGCGCTACAATCAGAGCAGATAAAAATGAGAACTTTCAGTGGGTTGTGTCTCCTGCAGCTTCTTTGGTATGGCAGCCTGATAAAGTTAATTTTCTTAGATTATCCTTTTCATCAGCTATCAGAAACCCTACTTTGAGCGATCAATACCTTTATTTAAATGTGGGTAGAGCTATTTTGGCAGGTAATTTAAAAGGCAGTGATACTTTGTTTTCAGTAGATGGTTTTAGAAACTATTTAGATACTTATGATAAAAAAGTTTTGGACGCCAGCAAATTCAAAGTGCCAGGTGTACAACCTGAAAAAGTAAAATCAGTAGAAATCGGTTATAGAACCACCTTGTTTGAAAAAGTATATATGGATGCCAGTTATTATTATAGTTTTTATAATGATTTCTTAGGCTATCGGATTGGTGTTACAGCCGATATTGACGCTTTTAATGGTTTTCCTAAAAATGTTCAAGCATTTCGATATGCTGCCAATTCTTTAAATCAAGTAACGACTCAAGGTTTTTCAATTGGTTTTAATTATTATTTCAAAAAATACTATGCACTGGCAGGCAATTATTCTTGGAACAAACTCAATACAAAAATTGACGACCCTATTATTCCTGCATTCAATACACCTGAACACAAGTACAATATCGGCATATCAGGTAGAGATGTCGTATTGGGTAAGTTGAAAAATTTTGGTTTTAATGTCAACTATAAATGGATTCAAGGGTTTATTTTTGAAGGCTCCCCTCAGTTTACAGGCTTTGTTCCTACATATGATTTGGTAGATGCTCAAATCAATTATACAGTTCCAAAAATCAATACGACTTTCAAATTAGGAGCATCCAATGTTATGAATAAACTACAGTATCAAACTTATGGTGGTCCACGAATAGGAAGAATGGCTTACTTCTCTATCCTTTATGATTTTGTTAAAAAAATCTAAAGTATATCGGAATTTTCATAAAAGGTGTATATTTGACTTGAATTAATTTTATCATTACTAACACCCCTCAGTCTCAAGAGTATGGGAGAGGGTTTTTAGAATAATTACTCACACTATTTTCTTATCTCTTAAATCATTTTTTAATCAAACTCTTTAATGTTATGAAGAAATTTTTACTCATGTTGTTGGTCTCTATGTTTGCTTTAGCAACGGTTAACGCACAGCGTTATTTGACACCACAATTTACCACAGTCACAAAGACCAGACTTGTTTATGGTACAAATTACACGGTTTTAGCGGTGCCTTCAATCGGTCACACTTTGCGTCAACCATTGCAAGCTGATCTTTATTTGCCAGATGGCGATACTGCTACAAAAAGACCTATGGTTATCTATTTCATTACAGGTAACTTCTTACCACGTGAAGCAAGAACATCACCGAGTGGTGCTTTAAAAGATTCTGCAGCAGTAGAAATTGCAACACGTATGGCTAAATTAGGCTATGTCGCCCTTGTATGCGAATACCGTTTGGGTTGGAATCCTGTTTCTTCTGTACAAGAAGTACGCGTCAACACACTTATTAATGCTGCTTATCGCGGCATTCAAGATGCTCGGACGGCTATCCGTTTCATGAAATCTAATGCAGCTAATTACAAACTTGATACTACCAAAATTATCCTTTGGGGGCAAGGTACAGGCGGGTATATTACTTTAGCAGCTTCAAGTTTAGATAGCTACGTAAAAGCCTATACGACTACCAAACCAGTTGGTAAATTCTTTGGTTCTAATGGTGTACCAATGGTCATTGAACAAAATTCAGGTTTTTACATCAACTCTGATGTTGAAGGTAAAATCTTAGGCAAAGTACCTCCAGGAGTAACAGGTCCTCCTCCAGCAGGTGACACGCTTAATTTGCCAAACTATGTAGCCAATTCTTCTAACTTTCAACTTTGTGTTAACATGGGTGGAGCGATAGGTGATAGCTCATGGATTGATAAAAATACGCCGCCAATCATTTCATTTCAAACGCCTTACGATCTTTATGCCCCTTATGGAAGTGCTGTTTTGACAGTTCCTGTAAGCCCTACTGTTGCTTTGCCAATTGTAGAAGTACAAGGTGCTCAAGCAGTAGCTGAAAGAGTTGACCAATTGGGATTAAACAAAGGCTTTGATAAATTGAAGCCTGCCAGTGACCCATATAGAGCTCTTCAATCTTCTCGGAATGGTGGTAAATACTTGAGTGGTTTATTACCAATGTTGGGAGATACTATTACAGACTCTTCTCCTTGGGAGTTTTTCGATCAAAACGATACACTTACCAAATATGCTAGAGCTGGTAATCCACGCATTTCGGCTGTAAAAGCTCGTTTGTACATTGATAGTATCATGACTTTCGTGATACCTCGCGCTTGTATAGCCTTGAAATTGCCTTGTGCAAGTCTTGTATCTTCAACAGAAGAATTGTTGCAAGCCAGCACAACAAAGCTTATCATCGCTCCAAACCCAGCTCAAAAATTCATCACTTTTGAAAGCGATGCCACTAATCCAATTCAAGGTGTAGAGATTTTTGACCTCAGCGGTCGCTCTATGAAGCAAGTGAAGAATATCAATAACCATTTCTATCAAATGGATAGAGGCACTTTACCAAACGGTTTGTATATTGCCAAAGTCAAATTTGAAGGTGGTATTTTAAGTAAAAAAATCATCTTGGAGCAATAATTCTTTATAGCTTTTTGGGATAAAAAAAGAAAGACTATCATCGGCATTCGGTGGTAGTCTTTTCTTTTTATCAACAGGTTTTTAAATTATAAATCGTTCAAACGCACCTATGTATTAATTGAAGACACCTATGCATTATTTGAAGACACCTATGCATTAATTCAACGCTCCTATGCATTAATTCAACGCTCCTATGCATTAATTGAAGACACCAACGCATTATTTGAAGACACCAACGCATTATTTGAAGACACCAATGCATTATTTGAAGACACCAATGCAAAATGCGAGCGCATAGTTGCATTATTTCAAGACAATCCTATGATTTTAGGGTAAAAACATGGAAATACTGAGGGGGATGAAAAATTAAATCGGCAACGACAAAACAACCAAAGTCCCTGTTCCCGAAGTTTCAATCATGCATTTTCCACCAATCCCAGCCATTCGTTCTTGCAGATTCATTAAACCATTTCCATTCGTCGTGGATGCTGTTAATACTGAGGGGTCGAAACCCATACCATTGTCTTTAATCGAAACTGTTAAAGTTTGATTCTCAAAAGTGAAAGCCGTTGCCAATTCGCTTGCTTTTGCATGTTTATAAAGGTTGTTCAATGTTTCTTTGAAACACATCAGCAGCACTTTGCGGCTTTCACCATTGATGACAACATCAGGTATTTCGGATGGAATAGATGTGCGCACAACGATGTCCGTTGGTTCAAAAAAATCATCGGTATAAGTATCGAAATAATTGACAATGCTTGCCAAACTGTCGTGTCGGGCATTGATTGTCCATATCACTTCACGGACTTTTTTAGCAACATCACGAGAAGATTCTACGAGATGGTCTAATTCTGTTAGCGGTTGTTTGCCAGTTGTTAATTTTTGACGGATTCTTTCGATTTGCATATTGAGGGCGGAAAGGTCGGAGCCGATGTCGTCGTGCATGTCGGTGGCGATGCGGTGTTTTTCGGTGGAGAGTTGTTGGACTTCTTTTGATTTATTGTCTAAAGAATGATTGGTAAAAGCAAAATCACGCGCTAAGGTCAAAGACATACCAATTGTAAAACTCAAAAAGTTAATATTCAAACACGTATTCCAATTCCACTTATCCCATTGTCCATGAATCCCCAAAACTTGAAGAAATACTGGAATTACGTAAGCTGTTGTACTTAAAAGACAAAGAAGACCCGTGTAGTAAATTATTTTACCTTCCTTATTACCTTCTTGAATAGATTTTCTGATGACAATTAGATAATAGAAAATTGAAATGGGAAATATCAATATCATCATAAAATAATTCCACCTAAATTCTATAAATTGTAGGGGATAAACCAAGAGAAACAAGATAGGTATCAGCCAAAAAACTCTTTTAAAGGGGCGTTTCAAGTAATAATGTACCGCTAAAATTTTGAAAATATATACACACATAGCGCATGGCTGAACCAACAGTTTACAGATTATAAAACCTGAAACCGTTAGATTTAATCCAGCTAAATAGTTTATCAAAAAACCAAAAGAATGAAATAACATGGCAAAGCCAAATAATAGATTCGCTTTCTGAATGGGTAAAAAGTAATAAAAAGAAAAGTGGATAAAAGCAAATATTAAAAAAAGGCTCAAATAGGGAATTTGACGCATTAAATATCTATGTGAATTCGCCAATTGCACTTCTGAAAACCCCGTTAGTTGTCTAATATTTAAAGAAAAAGGATTTTTCTTTGTTAGCGTGAAAAATTGAGCATAAAGATTTGACCTCGTAAACGAAAACCGAATAGCTATCATATTGCCCTTGTTTTTAGAAAAAGAGATATTAACGGGTGATACAAAAGAAGTGGCAAGTGTTTTTTCAACCTTTGGGTCTTTGCTAACAATACCTCTTTTTTGCAATAGCGTACCATTAAAATAAAGTTCTGCTGCCCCATTGAGATTTAAATTGGCAATCAACGGCACATTGACCAACGCAGAATCTACTTCAATCGGAAATCGAAACCAACTTATTTCTGCTTCTCTAACCTGTGGGATTTTATAAAAATCTAATAGCGGCTTGATATTTTCCCAGCTACTATCATCAAAGTCCACATTTGCCCATTCTGGATTATCCCCTGCGTGCCATTTCCAACCTTTATCCAACAGCACCCCCTCAGTAGGGATACTGTCAATTTTGAAAACTTTGCTTTTTTGAGCAACAAGGGCAAACGGCAAAAACAACAGGAAAAAAGATAGGTATTTCATAGTCAATTAACTTTGGGTTAAAGGCAAAATTAGCTTAAAAATCTCTTTATGTTCAAAATAAGTTTTACCCGTTCTTGCTAAAAAATCTGTTCCGCCTACGACGACGGAACAGATGCTTAGTGACACATCAAGAGTATAAAATTGCTCACTCCAATCTTGTGTATGTGTAGCCCGATGATTGGTTTTATAAGGTGAAAGAATAAAAGTGAGCTTCCAGATGGTGCTTTTTGGGGTTTATACTGAGGGGGTGATATGGGTGGCATGATTGTGCCATCACGCCACCCAATCTGATTTTTATTTATTCTTAATTACAAGGACTGACCGCATTGTCTATTAAAATACCACCAATAACTGTATTGTTATTACCACAGTTTTTGACTTTTTGCGTTGCATTAGCCGTTACACGGTTGTTGAAACTGGATAATTGCAAGACACCCATTCGGCGTGTATCGCCTGCCAATTCGTAATCCAAACCACCATTGCCAGTTGAGGTATTCCCTTCCACAATGTTGTTGTTAGAGCCGCCAATGACCACATAGCTCGTTGCAGTGTTGTTGTTCGATTGATTGTTCCGAACTTTCCACTTACTGGTCGGTATTGGTGTTCCTGTTAGTTGACCGTTTAATCTGATTGTACCTGGTATGACATCGCACAAATTGAACCCAACAGCACAATTGTGGACATTGTTTTGGACAGTACTGCCGTATTCATCGCCCATAAAAATGCCTTGCAAACTGTTGGCAACTTCGTTGTCGGCAATCCATGCGCTTTTGCCATTCATCACAAGAATACCTGCGAACAAAACGCGCGGAGTCGTTTGCCACAAGGTCGAACCGATGATTTTGTTGCCCATTAAGCACATTTGGTTTGACTTTTCGACCACCAGCGAAAACTGGAACTGTTTAATTGTACAGAACATCGAAGAGCTGAGGGGAGAGTTTTCAAACAAAACCGCCACGCCACCATCCGCATCAACAGACTGAATCTCAACGTTTTGAATATTTGTTTGAGGCGCATTCAAGATGTGAATGGCTGGACTCATCGTAACAACACCGTTGGCATCGGGCAAACCGAGAGGGGATTTGATTTTCAAAATTGCCCCATTTTCGCCAATCAAAACGACGCGCTTACTGATGACGACACTCGCCGTTTCGGTATGCAAACCAGAACGCAAGTAAACAATACCGCCTTCACCTGCATCTTGCAAGGCTTGAACAAGCGCATTGTTTGAACCTGCGGGAACGACGATGAATTGCCCTGCGGCGCGTGTTTCGACATTCATATCCACACCTTGAGCCGTTTGGATTTGTTGCAAAGCATTTTTAATGTCTTGTCGAACTTTTTGGATGTCAACAGTTTCGATGTTGTTGGTCTGAATTGTGTTGTCTTTTGTACAACTGAATACAGCAATGACTGATGCCCCGAAGAGGCAAGCGTAGAGAATTGACTTTCTCATTTGGAAGAGTTTAAAATTGTTAAGAAATAGGAGTTAATAAATAGAAGCCGATGAAGTAAATCTCGGTTGCTTTCATAAATACAAAGTTACGCCGCCCCCTCTCAGTATAAAATCACCAAAAAGGGTGAATGTGTTAACCCATTCCAGTTTTATATCCCACATTTTTGGGATAGTATCTATGTTAAAATATGCTTTACTTTGTGTATTATTCATCATTCATCATCCATCCTTACTATGAAACCTATCCGCGTTGCCATCATCGAAGATCGCCCCGAATTTAGTGGGATATTAAAAACCTTATTAGAAGAAGATAGCCGCTTTTTCTACGTTGACACTTTTGCCAGAGGAGAAGAAGCCGTTAAAAAACTGCCGTTTGAACGCCCAGATGTGGTCTTGACGGATATCAATCTGCTCGGCACATTGACAGGTATTGACGCCATGGCAAGCATCAAAGTAGAATACCCCAAAATCTTGTTTATGATGCTCACGGTTTTGGAAGATGAAAATAAAATTTTCAAAGCTTTGGAAGCAGGTGCCAGTGGCTATATGTTGAAGGACTCAGGATATACCCGTATTTTAGATGCCATCGTTGAACTGTACAACGGTGGCTCACCCATGAGTGCGGGTATTGCTCGAAAAGTCATCGAATCGTTTAAAAAACCCATGCAAGATCCTGCTAATGCTTACGACAAAGCCTTAACAGAACGTGAAAAAGAGATACTCGAAGCCCTCTGTCAAGGCAAAAAGATGAAGGAAATTGGACAAGACTTTTTTATTTCATTTGAAACAGTCAAATCGCATTGTCATAATATTTATGAAAAACTGCACGTGAGGAGTAAGACAGAGATGCTGGTGAAGCTGGGGCGATTGAGTTGAAGGAATGCAGTCGGAAAATTTTTTGAAGCTGAATTTATACTAACGAATGGATGTATCCTTGAATGATTCTCAATTAGGGCTTTAGTCTTGTCTTTTTTTAATATTTTAAATAGCATTAAATGCTTGGATAACAGCCGCAGCTTTTCTGTTTTGTATTACTGCAGCCAATCGAACCATCGGTGGAAAAATATTACCACCAAAAGCCGTAAACCAATGATTCTCTTTTGTTACTTGATTATCGAGTTCGGCTATTTGCTGATATAGCAAATCGTCTGTCAATCCGTGCAAATGAGTCGTAATATCCCAAGCCCGCTTTCTGAATAGTTCGAGACTGAAACGAGCCAGTCTTTCATCTTGATTGCCTGCCAGCCAATCTAAAGCAGCCATCATTATGGAATACTTTTCAAGGGCTTTTTGTACTTCATCAATCATTTCAGAAAGGATATGATTGATTTCATTGAAGTCTCGTTCCATTTCGGAGAGCGGTTTCCCCTCAGATGTTTTGGCTGTAGCAATCCCCAAATCAAGGCTAATATGCGAATTCATGCCTGCAAATAAATGCTGAATCATAAAAAGACTTGGATTTTTTGAAGCATTAAAAGTGATTTGCCAAGAAGAACTCAGTGGCGTGCCTGCACAATGACAACAATAAGCCTCCAAATACCGATTGGCAAACAGAACGTCGAGTCGCTCCATGCGTTCACCATCATCAAATCGACCAGCCGCTATTCCTTCTTTCACGCGAAGAGTGACTTTGCGATACAAGGCAGCAAAAAGCCCCATCTTGCTGTTTTCAGCTAAACATTTTGCGACAATAATATCTAACTCCGCAATAACTTCATTAATATTGGTTGCAGGTATTGCCATTTGGTTTTTTTTATGTTTTCAGATGCTAATTAAAAGTCAACAAATATATTCATAAATTTGATAGCGATTGGTGATTTGTTTTAAAAATTGGGGGGGGGGAAATACCCCCCTCAGTATATTATCATCTATATTCACATTTTATACATTCGTAGAGTAAATCATTAAAATAAGCCGTAATGAGCAATAATAACGTTAATATTTATAGAGACAATGATGCCATCGGTGCCCTCTTGGATGAATACGAGCGAGCCATCAAAGACCTAAAACTTGTATTAGAAGGCGTCACTTCCGCTGAACTCACAACCATTGTGGACGACAAAACAATGGATGAAGATTGTCGCTCTATTCAAAATATCCTATCGCATGTGGTACGTTCGGGATATGGCTATGCGATTTATGTTAGAAAAAAACAAGGGGAAATGTTGGATTTTCGGACAAGTACTTTATTGGAAAGCGTGGAAGCGTATAATGCAGCTTTAGATAACATGTTTTCTTTCAATGTGCAACTCTTCGAGGATTATCCAAATTTAATATTGGAAGAGTTTGAAGCTGATAAAAAAATATTGGTGCGGTGGGGTCAACTCTATGATGTGGAGCAATTATTTGAACATGCTATAGTGCATATATTGCGGCATCGGCGGCAGATAGAGCGTTTTTTGTTGAGGTTGGGATATCATATTCTTTAAGTTGAGAGAAGCATCATAATCAACTAAGAAAATTAAGCAAGTTGAGAGTTAACCTTTTCAATATAAACTGTTTCAGATAATTTTTCCCATTTTTTGATGATTAGTTGTGTGATTTTTAATAATAATTTTGCTGAAAGTTTTTCAGATAAGCCATTTAAAACTGTTGTAACTACATTTTTTAAAGGCATTAATGAATTTTCATCAAAAAGGCTTTCAGTTTTTTCAACTACTGCACGCTTTAATGATGCTTGAAACTTTTCAGGAAAAACATCTTCAGGAGGGGTCTTTTGCAAGTAGCGAATAACCTCATGAAAGTCAACATATTCAGGCATTTCTAAAGCCTCTTCAAATGAAATTGTTCTATCTTCTGTATTTTTCATGATTCAAATTTAAGGTAAATTTCAAAACTATCATAAAATTTTTCAGGATTGTAGTTTTCTTTTTTCTTTCCAATTAAACCAATGACCTCATAAATAAGGACTATATCTTTAAAATGCCTTTTAAATACAAAGTTATAAAGCCTTTTACGTTTTTCATCTATTGGATTAATAACAATAATACATTGCGGATTTTGCTCGAAAAAATCAATAGTTATTTTTGCAACTGTTCGTACTACTTTTATAGCATCTTGATTGTTGCTAATCACCAAATCATCAATATTACCAAATTTCCAATCGCCAAAACCTAAGTTCCAACGCTGTCCACCAATTAAGTTAAATTGAACAATCTTTATAATTTTTCCTCGAGTACCTTCACTTTGAAAAACAAACTGGGTTTTATCTTTTGTAAAAAGATATCCGTAAGTTTCAGTTATCATTGAGTTTTCTTATAGTTTTTCATTTCGTTTAAAAAAAATGTCTTATCAAACTGTCACCAATTTAGACACATTCATTTTATAATTTCTTCCAACTGGGATTTCTTTTTCACGCACCTTGACAGTATTACTACCCAACGAAGCAATTTTATCGACTGCTACTATAAAAGATTTATGGACTCTGATAAATTTATCTTCAGGCAATTTTTCTTCCAGATAACTGATGCGTTGGTAAGTGATGAGCGACTCTTTATCGGTTTTGATGCGGACATAATCCTTGAGGCTTTCGATGTACAATATATCTTTCAGAAAAACTTTTTTCATCTCTCTATTCACCTTAAAATACTTGTAGGCTTGCTCATAACTGTCTGATACTGAGGGGGTTGTATCAGCAATGACCATCTTACGCTGATAGAATTTACCAACGGCTTTCATAAATCGCTCGTAAGTAATCGGCTTTAAAAGGAAATCCAAAACATCAAATTCGTAGCCTTCGAGGGCATGTTCCCGATAGGCGGTGGTGATAATAACATAGGGCTTATTGGGCAAATTTTTAAGCAATTCCCAACCTGTCATACGCGGCATTTGAATGTCGAGAAAGAGCAAATCAATGGATTCACGTTGCAAAATTGATAAAGCTTCGGAGGCATTTTGACACTTGCCGACAAGTTCTAAATCAGGCGATTTGGTAATATGGGTGGCAACCAATTCCGCTGCCAACGGTTCATCATCAACAACTAAGCATTTTATTTTCATGACATAATTAATTTAAAATTTAGACTATAAACGTTATTCAAAAGTAGGGTGTTGATTATTAAAATTTCATAAAAGTAAGCAATGATTTAATTAAAAAAACAGCTTCATTGGGTTGATTCTTTTCCTTTGATTGATCGCTTTTTATAGCATTTTCTTTTTCATCAAATGGTCTATTGTCAGAAAAATGAAGAGCATTTAAATCTAATTTCAGAGTAACAAGGTAGGAGTTTTCATCTTTCATTGTCTTTAATTCATACGCATTCGGATAAAAAATATCCAAACGTTTACGCATATTGTCATGACCTAATCCATTGCCGAATTCACTTATCGGCACAATAGCATCTGTAAAACTATTTTCAATTTTGAAGGTCAATTTACTCTTTCTCAAAGTAATATCGATATGAATCCAACAGTTTTCAACCTCTTGACTTACTCCATGCTTGAAGGCATTTTCAACCAAAGGTAAAAAAAGTAAAGGTGGAATGTAAATATTTTTAGTGTTGCTGAAAACATTCACTTGCACATCTAATCGCTCGCCATATCGAATTTTTTCAAGGTCGATATAATTTTTAATATATTCTAATTCTTTATCAAATTCTATTGTCTCTTGTTTAGAATCATAAAGCATATAACTGAGCAGGGCTGACAGGCGATAAATCATGTCCGACGTTTGAGCCGAGCCTTTTATCGAGAGCATGTATATATTATTGAGTGTGTTGAAAATAAAATGCGGCTGCACCTGCGATTTTAGCAATTGCAATTCGGCAGCAATTTTATCTTTCTTGAGCACTTCTGCTTCGTGTTGATGTTGTTTCCATTTGCCCAACATATATATCATCACACCGACCGTCACGACCAAATGCACTTGTACCGCCCCAATCATCATTTTGGGTAAGTAGAACAAAGCCTCTGAAAGTTTTTCAGGATATAAAATGGGGTACATCACCTTATATAAAAAATAGCGGCGCGCAACTCCCGTCACCACTAAACTCGCAAACAAGCTCAACCAAAATGGTGCATATTTTTTATGCATCCAAAATTTACTAATCGTGACGTATATGGTATAGTAGGTGGCTATCATGTTGATAAGCACTAAGCCAACCGCTTGAAGTAAGGCAGAAGAATAGTTTTCCTGAATGCTTGCTTCAGGTAGCCATGTATATAAAAAAAATATAGACCAAAAAAGAAAATGCCACTGCATTGACTTGGCGTTGTTTTTTAAATTGCTCATATTGATTAGCATTGCTACAATTTGTTTTAAGGTATTAAAAAGTCAAATCGTAGTTTTCTCATTAAAAAATCATCGAATTTTTATATTTTACTCAAAGTTATTTAATTAAAAACGCCATTCCTTTGGTTTTTTTCCAAAAACTTTATTTTACTTGACAAACAACTCAACTAAAAGCCCAACTACTGAAGTATGTGTTATAAAAATTAAAATATTTTCCGATTTTCGCACTTGATTACTCTAAACAATAAAATCAAGCATTTTTTTATGAAATTAAGCGTCATTAATACTGGTTTTTTTAAGCTCGACGGTGGGGCTATGTTCGGCATTGTGCCCAAAAGAATGTGGGAAAAACTGAATCCACCCGACGAAAATAACCTCTGCACTTGGACAATGCGGTGTCTTTTAATAGAAACTAATGACCGTAAAATCCTCATTGATACGGGCATGGGCGATAAACAAGATACCAAATTTCGAAGCCATTTTGAACCTTTTGGCAGTGATAATCTTTTACAAAGTCTTGAAAATCAAGGTGTTAGGGTTGGTGATATTACTGATGTATTTTTAACGCATTTGCATTTTGACCATTGCGGCGGTGCTGTTTCTAATTTTCAACTCGAAAATGGTCAAAATACTGAGGGGGGTGCTTTAAATATACTCAAACCCACTTTCCCAAACGCAACTTATTGGTCTAATCAAGCACATTGGGATTGGGCAATGAAACCCAATGCACGGGAGGTTGCTTCATTTTTGAAAGAAAATTTTGTACCGCTACAAGAACATGGCGTGCTTAAAATGATTGAACAGAAAGAGAATATTGATTTTATTGAAAATATACAAATTCAATTCACCAATGGGCATACCGAAGCGATGATGATGCTCAAAATCACGGTCGGCGACAAAACTCTTTTGTATTGCGCCGATACGTTGCCCTCAAAATGGCATATTGGCTTACCTTATATTATGGCGTATGATGTGCGCCCGCTTGAGTCTTTGAAAGAAAAGACAGCACTTTTAGAAGCTGCTGTTACTGAGGGGTGGTATTTATTTTTTGAACACGACCCGACAACCGAATGCGCCACAGTAAAAAAGGACGAACGCAGGCGAATTGTTTTGGATAAAACATTTAAGTTGAGTGAAGTTTTTTAAATTCTTTGAAATATAATCAATTATCAGCGATTTCTATCTAAATTTGTATCAATATTAACCAATCCATCATCTGATTTTTATATGAAATTATCAATTCATCCATTCAGTCAAGTATTCACCTTTGTGGCTTTGGCTGCAATATTTCAAAATTGTACACCATCTAAACAGGCTACTACCACTACTCCTTCAGCTGCTCCTTCGGCAGTAAAAATGGCTGAAGGGCAATCCAAAATGGTAACGGAAAAGAAAACCGAGTATGAGCGTTGGCAACAACGAGCAGAATATACGATGGATGTGGATTTCGACCATAAAAAACATCAATATTCAGGCACTCAAACCTTAGTATATTTCAACAATTCGACGGATGAATTGAGTAAAGCCTTTTACCATTTATTTATGAATGCTTTCCAGCCAGGCAGTTCTATGGATGTCCGCAGCCGCCTGATTGCAGACCCCGACCCACGCGTAACAGACCGCATTTCTAAGCTAAAACCTGATGAAATCGGCTATTTGAAGATAAAATCCTTGAAAATGAATGGCAAAGCCTGCACATTTGAAACAGTGGGTACAATCCTCGAGGTGACGTTGCCTGAAAAAATAGCCCCCCTCAGTAAAGTCGTGTTTGAATGCGAATTTGATGGTCAAGTGCCTAAGCAAATTCGTCGCAATGGGCGCGATAGCAAAGAAGGTGTTGACTACTCGATGGCGCAATGGTACCCTAAAATGTGCGAATACGACTATCAAGGTTGGCATGCTGACCCCTACGTAGGTCGTGAATTTTATGGCATTTGGGGTGATTTTGACGTCACTCTTCATATAGATCAAGCCTATACTTTAGGTGGCACAGGTATTTTACAAAATCCTCAAGAAATAGGCAAAGGCTATGCTGAAAATGCTACCCCGAAAGTTCAAAACGGCAAATTAGCTTGGCATTTCAAAGCTCAAAACGTGCATGATTTTATGTGGGGTGCAGACACTGAATATAAGCACGTGACTAAAAAAGCGGACGATGGCACATTGATGCATTTCTTTTATATTCCGAGCGAAAAAACCGAAAGTTGGAAAAAATTGCCCGATATAATGACTAAAGTATTCGCTTATAATGCGCTGCATTATGGTCAATATCCATACTCGGATTTTGCTTTTGTTCAAGGCGGCGATGGCGGTATGGAGTACCCCATGTCCACTTTGATTACAGGCGAACGCCCGCTGCCGAGCCTTGTAGGCGTAGCCGTGCATGAGTTGTTTCACTCGTGGTATCAAGGCGTTTTAGGCACTAATGAGTGTCTTTACTCTTGGATGGACGAGGGTTTCACCTCATTTGCTTCTAATTATACCATGAATTATTTGAAGGGCTTAGGCTTAATTTCAGGTCAAAAAGCTGAAAATGACCCGATGGAAGACGACGTGCAAGGCTATTGCCGTTTCGCTTTGAGCGGTAAAGAAGAACCCCTCAGTACGCACTCCGATCACTTTATGACGAACACCGCTTTTAGTATTGGCTCTTATGTAAAAGGGGCTACTTTTTTACAGCAAGTGAAATATATAATCGGTGAAGAAGATTTCAATAAAGGCATGTTGCAATATTTTGATCAATGGAAATTTAAGCATCCAAATGCCAATGATTTTATTAGAGTGCATGAAAAAATATCGAATTTGGAATTGGATTGGTTCAAAGAATACTTCGTTAATACGACCCAAACTATAGATTATGGCGTCGGGTCAGTATCAGATATGGGTCAAAAAACAAAGGTGTCGATTAGAAAAATAGGTGTGATGCCTATGCCACTCGATATAGTAGTAACTTATACCAACGGTACAACAGAAATGTACTATATAGCCCTCGATATACTGAGGGGTGAGAAGCCCAACGAAAATCCGAAGCAAAAGCGCACTGTTTTACCTCGTTGGCAATGGACAAATCCAAGTTTTGATTTTGAAATAAATACTTCTAAAGGTAAAATCTCTAAAATCGAAATTGACCCCAGCCAACGAATGGCAGATGTGAATAGAGATAATAATACGTGGACACCGAATTAGGAATTAGGAAATTGGAATTAGGAGATATGCACTGGAGGTGCAAAATATCGGTAGCAAAAATTTCAAAACAAAAGGAAAATCCTCTGCGTTTTAATACATAGAATGCACTGGAGGTGCAAAATATGGGTAGTTTAGATTAGATTTAAATTAAATTGATTTATTTTAAAAGGCTTTATAAGTTTTATTAAAAATAGGTTAATTCATACATTTACGGCGAATTCTTAAAAGACTTTATTAATGCAACAAGTTGATACGACATATTTTCCCATTTTTGTTATGATGATTTTAGCTTTAGGCTTTGTCGTCACGGTCATGGTTTTGACACATATTATAGTGCCGAAACTATCGCCTAAATTCAAATCAAAAGTAAAATCAGAGACTTTTGAATGTGGCATTGAAAGCCAAGGCAACGCTCGCACACAATTTCCCATCAAGTACTTTTTAGTGGCTGTTTTGTTTGTTTTGTTTGATGTGGAAGTCATTTTCATGTATCCTTGGGCAGTTAATTTTAAGAAATTAGGCTTATTTGGCTTAGTAGAAATGTTTACTTTTATAGGTATTTTCTTGGTCGGTTTCTTTTACATTGTTAAAAAAGGAGCTTTGAATTGGGATAAGTAAAATTAATATGTCATTTGCCCCCTAACCCCCGAAGGGGGAACGATTTGGAAGTATTAAACATTTGAGCTATTATTTTCCAATTCTTCTAATATATTCCCCCTTCGGGGGTTAGGGGGCAAATATCTATCGAAGCACTCAACTTTCAATTTTTACAATTTATTTTTAGAGCATCACATAAAATATAAATGGCAGAATTATCAAATCCGACAACGTCAATAGATATACGTCCTGAAAATACGCCCGTAGGTGTAGAAGGCGCAGGCTTTTTCGCTACTAAATTGGATTTTGCAGTTGGTTTAGCCCGTAAAAACTCGCTTTGGCCCCTACCCTTCGCGACGTCTTGCTGTGGCATTGAGTTCATGTCCACTATGTCCTCTACTTACGATCTTTCTCGTTTCGGCATGGAGCGTTTGAGTTTCTCACCCCGCCAAGCAGATTTACTGATTGTAGCAGGTACAATTTCTAAAAAATTAGGTCCCATATTGCGCCAAGTATATGAGCAAATGGCAGAGCCGAAATGGGTCATTTCGATGGGTGCTTGCGCTTCAAGTGGTGGCATTTTCGATACTTATTCTGTTTTGCAAGGCATTGACAGGATTATCCCTGTAGATGTATATGTGCCAGGTTGCCCGCCTCGCCCTGAACAATTGCTCGAAGGCATCATGAAACTTCAAGAAATGACTCAAACAGAATCGGTTCGCCGTAGAGACTCCCCTCAGTATCAAGCGATGTTGAAGGGCTTTGGATTGGATTAGTATAGCCCCCTAACCCCCAAAGGGGGAATCTGTTGAAAGTATGTAAAAATCTAATGTCTCCTATCTAAAAATCTAATGTCTAATAAAAAAATATGCAAGCGAATATCGTTCATCCTGAATTAAAATTTAAAACACCAGAAGTTGAGGAACTCAAAGCAAAAGTTGAAGCCAAGTTGCAACAGCGGTTTGGTGCTAATTTGTTAGCATCAACAATTGATTATGATTTCCCTGTTTTTTTTGTCAAAAAAGAAGCAGTCATTGATGTACTTGAATTTCTGTATTATGATTCAGAATTGGAGTTCACGTTTTTGACGACTATGTGTGCTTCGCACTTCCCCGATACTGAGGGGGCAGAGTTTGGCTTGATGTATCAACTCCATAATATGCCTCAAAATTGGCGGATTCGGATAAAAACGACTATGCCTAAAGATGATGTAAAAGTGCGAACAGCTACCACTCTCTTCCGTACAGCGAATTGGATGGAGCGTCAAGAGTTTGATTTCTTCGGTATTGAGTTTGAAGGGCATCCCAATTTGAAACGCATTTTGAATATGGATGAAATGAATTATTTCCCAATGCGTAAAGAATATCCATTAGAAGATGCTCAAAGAGAAGATAAAGACAATTCATTTTTTGGAAGATAAATAGGTGATTTATATTTAAAAACAAATAAAAATGAGCCTTCAACGTCAAGACAAGCCTAAAAATGCCAAATCCAAAAAACAAGATTGGACTTTGGAGCAATACTTTGACCGTGAGTACAGAGCAGAAGGAAAGCATGAGTTTTTGAATGGTGAAATCAGAGCGATGGCTTATACTGAAGTACATGGAAAACTGCAAACTAACCTCTTAGGCAGATTATTCGCTTGTACTGAAGCCCATAATTGCGAACTATATGGAAGTGATAGGATGATTTATGTACCAAAATGTAATAAAGTATATTATCCAGATTTGGTGATAGTGTGTGGAGAGCAGGAGTTTAAACTTCATAAAAGAGCGATGAAAGCCACGCTTAACCCCTCAGTATTAATAGAAATTACATCGCCTTCTACTGAATCTGAAGATAGAATTGATAAATGGGCTTGCTATAAAACTATTCCATCGCTCAAGCAATATATTATCGTTTCGCATAGAAAAAGAGCGATTGAGATTTATAATAGAATGGAAGAAGACACCAATAAATGGATAAATTCAGAAGTAAAAGAGGAGGAAGAATATGTCGAAATTGGTGATTGTAAGATTTTATTAAAAGAAATTTATAATAAAGTTATTCTCTAAAAATCAAAAAAAACAACGACTATGAAAAAAACATTTATTGCCCTATTATTAATTGTACCGATGGTTGTTTTCAGCCAGACTCAATCTCAAATGAATGCTGAGGCAGCAAAAGATTATGCTAAAGCAGATAAAGATTTGAATACGGTTTATCAGCAAGTGTTGAAAAAATATGCAAAAGATACGCTTTTCATCAAGTATTTGAAGCAATCCGAATTAGCTTGGGTGAATTTTAGAGATGCAGAATTTAGACGGGAATTCCCTAAATTCATGAGCGGACAAGTAGAATACGGCACAATGTTCAGCCTTCAAAGAAGCACTTTTATGCAGGGCTTGACAGAACAAAGGACTAAAACATTGAAGCAAATTTTGAAAGATGGTCCGAATTGAGTAGTGTTTGGTATTTAGTTTAGAGTATTTAGAAGTAAAATTCAATAAGCAATAAAATATGAGTGCAGTCGCAAATGTTGAACAACAAGTAGAAGATAAGGAATATCAGATACTGAATTTGGGTCCCACGCATCCCGCTACGCATGGTATTTTTCAAAACGTTCTGAAAATGGATGGTGAAATCATACTCGATGCGGAGTCAACTGTTGGGTATATTCATCGAGCCTTTGAAAAAATATGCGAACGACGTCCGTATTATCAAATTCCGACCTTAACCGATCGCATGAATTATTGCTCCTCGCCTATCAATAATATGGGTTGGCACATGAGTGTCGAGAAACTCATTGGTTGTGAAGTACCGAAGCGAGCGCAATATTTAAGAGTTATTATCATGGAATTGGCGCGTATAAGTGACCATATTGTTTGCGATACGGTCATTGCAGTGGATACGGGCGCAATGACAGGATTCCTTTATCTTTATCAATGGCGTGAATTTATTTATGAAATTTATGAAGAAGTTTGCGGTGCTCGTTTGACGACTAATATAGGTCGAATAGGCGGCATGGAACGTGATTTCACGAAAAAGGCTTGGGACAAACTCCATCATTTTTTGAAGGAATTTCCTAAAGGTTTGAAAGAATTTGATAGCCTCGTTTCACGCAATCGCATTTTTATGGATAGGGTCATCGGAACAGGACCAATTTCAGCAGAACGCGCTTTAAATTATGGATTTACGGGTCCAAATCTAAGGGCTGCTGGCGTGGATTATGATGTGCGCGTGATGAATCCATATTCATCTTATCAAGATTTTGAATTTGATATTCCGTTGGGTACAAGCGGCGATACTTTCGACCGATACATGGTTCGCATGGAAGAAATGTGGCAATCCCTCCGCATCATCGAACAAGCCGTGAAAAATATGCCCGATGGCGATTTTCACGCTGACCTACCTGAGTTTTATCATCCACCGAAGGAGAAAGTTTATTCTGAAATGGAAGCCTTGATTTATCACTTCAAAATAGTGATGGGCGAAGCTGAAATTCCGAAAGGTGAAATATATCATGCGGTAGAAGGTGGTAATGGAGAGTTGGGTTTTTATATCAATTCAGATGGAGGTCGTGCGCCTTATCGCGTGCATTTCCGCCGCCCATGTTTCATTTATTATCAAGCATATACCGAGATGATTAAAGGGGGTATGCTATCGGATGCGATTTTGGTTTTATCGAGTTTGAATGTTATTGCAGGAGAATTGGATGCGTAATTTAATGATGAATGATGAATGATGAATGATGAATTTCACGTTCGTAATGCTTTGATAATCAATTTTTTATGTAAAATACTGAGGGGGTGTTGAGGTATATGGATGTTAGAGAATAGACCTTATATTTTAAACCGATTGTAAATTTTCATTAAACAAAAACTCATTTTATGGCATTTTTTAATCCTTGGCATCATACACCGATTGGCGAAAACTCACCCGAAGTCGTGACGGGCATTATCGAAATACCGAAAGGGACGCGCGCCAAGTATGAATTGAATAAAGAGACGGGCAGATTGAGATTGGATAGAGTGATTTATTCGGCGATGTATTATCCAGCCAATTATGGTTTTATTCCGCAAACATATTGCGATGACCATGACCCTTTGGATATATTGGTTCTGTCTCAAATAGATATTCGCTCATTGTGTGAGGTCAATGCTAAAGTAATTGGCGTGATGCGAATGATTGACCAAGGCGAAGCAGATGATAAAATAATAGCGGTAGCAGCAGATGATATCAGCGTTTCGCACATCAATGATATTGAAGAACTACCCGAGCATTTATTGAGAGAATTGCGGAATTTCTTTGAAGATTATAAAAAATTAGAAAATAAAACGGTCGTCGTTGAAGAGTTTTTAGACAAACAGATGGCAATTCATATTATCAATCAAAGCATTGAAGATTATAAAAAATATGCTCATGAGCATGGCATTGAATGAGATAATTAGTTAGATATTCAATAGACGCTTAGATAATAGACAGGCGAAGCATTAAAATCAAGACTTTATAAAAATTATTTACAAGATATGACAAACGGTCAAAAAGACATACAATTTTCTACTGAAACCCTCCAACGTGCAGAGGAAATCATCGCTCGTTATCCAGAAGGCAAGCACAAATCGGCATTGATACCTCTTTTGCATTTGGCACAAGACGAATTTGGCGGTTGGTTGAGTCCTGAGGCAATGCAATATGTCGCTTCGATTCTCAAAATTCAGCCGATAGAAGTCTATGAAGTCGCTTCATTTTACTCTATGTTTAACTTGCATAAACGGGGCAATTGCTTGATAGAAATTTGTCATACCTCAAGCTGTTGGTTGATGGGTGCAGAAGATGTGGTTCGTCATATCAGCAAACGTTTAGGCATCGGCGTAGGAGAAACCACGCCCGATGGCATATTTACTTTAAAAACGGTGGAGTGTTTGGGTGCTTGCGGCTATGCCCCCATGTTTCAAGTAGGCGATAAATTCTATGAGCATTTGACTTTGGAGAAAGTGGATGCGTTGATTGAGGAGTTTAAGGGGGAGTTCGCGGGGAAACATTCGGTATATTTATAATTATTAGGAAGACATGTTCTTGGAAAGACAATTTCCCTATTAAATCTGTTTGTTTTCTAATTATTACAATAGTTCTGCATTTTTTGGGTACTGTTGTTTTAGAGTTTTTTAAATCAAAAATTAAAAAATTAAAAATTATGAAAATAAAAATTTCGAAAGGGCTTTCTCTCATGACTGGTATAATTGGTTCTACATTGCTTGTTTTTAGTAATATTAGTTTCAAACAGATTTTTGAGGAAGTGTCTTCCTAATAATAATTTAGATAATAATTGATTAACAATACTTAATCTAAAAAAAATGCAAACCATAATAATTGAAACAAAAGATGCGACTGAATATAGTTTAATCACAGCATTTTTGGAAAAAATGAAAATACGCATGAAAGTTCTTAATCTTTCTGATGAAGACAAAGAAGATTTAGGACTTTTAATGATGATGCAAGAAGTGGATTGGACCGATACAGTTCCAGTAGAAGATGTATTGAAAAAATTGAGAAAACATAAAATATAACTATGAATGTCGTGACTGCTGCTAAGTTTGATAAAGACTTAGACAAAATAAATAATGAAGATGTTAGAGAACGAATTGCAGATGTGATTGAAGAAGTTATATTAGCTCAAAAGCCAATTGATATTAAGAATATAAAAAAATGAAAGGAGCTAAAAACGCTTTCAGAATCAGAGTTGGTGATTATCGCATTGGCATTTTGATTGAAAAAGAAACTGTCAAATTTGCGAGAGTGGCACTTAGAAAAGATATTTATGATATTTTTCCATAAAATACTGAGGAGTCATAAAACATTGAAAATCAATTCATTATAAATCCAAAAAAGATGATAACTGATATTAACCAATTGGATTTTGATAAAAAATACTCGTATGCGGATTACCTGACGTGGAAATTCGACGGGTATGTAGAATTACTGAGGGGTAAGCTATCACGTATGGCTGCACCGACAAGCGATCATCAACGACTGGCAGGGCGTATGAATACCTTATTGGATAATTTTCTACAAAATAGCCCTTGCAAAGTATTTATTTCACCTTTTGATGTTCGACTTTTAGATCATAAAAAATCAACAGCGGATAAAAATATTTTCACCGTTGTTCAACCTGATGTATGTGTTATTTGCGATAAAAATAAAGTAGATAAAAAAGGTTGTGTTGGCTCACCTGATTTGATTGTTGAAATATTGTCGCCTTCTACTAAAAAGAAAGATGTTGAAGATAAGTTTGAACTGTACGAATATAATGGTGTGAGGGAATATTGGATTGTGAGTGTAGAAGATGAAACGATATTAGTATTTGATTTGGATGAAGAGAGCAATTACAAATTCAGAAAAGTATATGGTGATATTGAAGGAAATATTCATTCCAAAACCGTTGAAGGTTTTTCATTCAAATTAGAAAGGCTTTTTTCAGCAAAATACTGAGGGGTATAAAGCATTGAAAATCAAGTGTTAAAAAAAAAAATGAAAATAGAACAATTGACTTTAGAGAACTTCAAGTGTTTTAAAAGTGAAAAAACATTTGATTTTTCAAGACTCACTATTTTGACTGGGGCAAATAGTAGTGGTAAGAGTTCTATCGTGAATGCAATTTTAATGGTGCTACAATCAGAAGGATTTCCTAAATCATTGTCAACAAATGGTGACTTTGTTAATTTAGGTGACTTTGAAGATATTGCAAATAGTCATGATGAATCGAAAATAATAAGTTTAGGTTTGAAAATTAACTCGAATGATCGGATTGACGATATTAGTAGCAAATGGGTTGTAGATAAAACAAATTTTCTACCAAGTGTTAAAGAACAAAATACTAAAATTATTAATGATACCCCAAAGAGTAGAGTTAAAGGGAGACCATTGAGTATATTTAATTTCGGTGTGAAAAGTGTAAACTTCATAGGGGCATTTCGCCAACAACCCCAACGAACAAATTTAGAAAAAAACAAGGCAGAGTTTAAAATAGAAAAAGATGGAGAAGGTTACCTTGACCAAATAGTAGAGTGGGAAAAGCGTGGCAATGGAAAAATAAAGCAATTGACAAAGGTAATGAAACAATTAGAGTTAATTGAAGAAGTGAAAACTAAACGATTAAGTGGTGGAATGTTTGAAATATTGGTAAAACCAGTTAGCAGTGAGAAAGCCACTTCGTTGAGCAATGTGGGTTATGGTGTTAGTCAATTTTTACCAGTAATTATAGCTGATTTACAACTGCCTGATGATTCGACTCTTTTTGTCGCAGAACCTGAAATACATTTACACCCCTCAGTACAATCAAAGTTTGGAGAATATATAGTCAATCAAATCAATACTACTGATAAAAATTATGTGATTGAAACACATAGCGAGTATTTTTTAAATAGAATTCGTTTGGCAATTGTAAAAGGAGAGTTGAAAAAAGAAGATGTGAAAGTGTATTTTTTAGAGAATAATGGAGATGATACAGATGTTTACGATATAGATTTTCGTAAAAATGGTGGTATTAGAAATGCACCGCCATCATTCTTTGAAACTCATTCTATGGATGTTATGGAAATAGCCTTAAATGCTTTTGAAGAATGAAAAAAGACATATTTATTGACAACAATATCGCCAGTCAATATTTCAGTAATCCAATAGATGAGGAATATAAAAACCTTATTGAGTGGTTATTAACACATACTGAAATAGAAGAAAATAATGCTCATTTAGTCGTATCACCTTATTTATTGAGGGAATATCATGAATCGAATAGAAATGCTAATTCACGTACGAATATAATCAAAATTGTCGAAGAATTGACGAAACAAGAACGATTAATTCTTTTTACAAAAAAGCAAATTGAAGGATTTCAACAAAAACATTATTCTAATAAAATTCTAAAAAGATTATTATCAAACGCTAAGGATAGAAATCACATACCAGCTGTTTTATTATCCGATAGAAAAATGGCATTGTCAGAAGATAATAATTTTCTAAGTGATTTAAAAGAATTTTCTGATTTTGAAACGATAACTGCTAAGCGACCAGAGCATCTAAATTATAAAGATTAAAATGACTTGGCTACTGAGGGGGTTCATAAAACATTGACAATCAATAGATTAAATATATGGGCAAGAAATTATTATTAGACAAAGTCCACGTTGAGGGCATCCAAAGTTACGAGGTGTATCGCAGAGAAGGCGGTTATGCATCGGTTGAAAAAGCTCTAAAAATGGAGCAGGCTGCCCTTGTTGAAGAAGTGAAAAAATCGGGGCTGAGGGGTCGAGGTGGTGCAGGTTTTCCGACGGGCATGAAATGGTCGTTTTTGGCAAAGCCCGAAGGTGTGCCACGTTATTTGGTGTGCAATGCTGACGAATCGGAGCCTGGTACATTCAAAGACCGTTATTTGATGGAAAAAATTCCGCATTTGCTGATTGAAGGCATGATTACGTCTTCGTTTGCATTGGGTGCGAATACGTCATACATATATATACGTGGCGAGTACGCGTATGTCTATAAAATCATGGAACGTGCCTTGAAAGAGGCATACTCAGCTGGTTGGTTGGGTAAAAATATACAAGGTTCAGGTTTCGACCATGATTGTTATATGCAGATTGGCGCGGGGGCGTATATATGCGGAGAGGAAACGGCTTTGTTAGAATCGCTTGAAGGTAAGCGCGGCAATCCACGCATTAAGCCGCCTTTCCCTGCCGTAGCAGGTTTGTGGGGTTGCCCAACGGTGGTGAATAATGTGGAAACCATAGCGGCAATCGTACCGATTATCAATCAGGGTGGTGAGGAATATGCTAAAATCGGGATTGGTCGCTCGACGGGTACGAAATTGATTTCAGCCAGTGGTCATATCAATAAACCGGGTGTTTATGAAATAGAAATGGGTTTGCCAGTAGAAGAATTTATTTATAGTGATGAATATTGTGGCGGCATTCGCAATGGTAAAAAAATAAAAGCGTTGGTGGCTGGTGGTTCGTCCGTGCCTATCCTACCCGCTACTCTCATTACAACCACTATTAAAGGTGAACCCCGATTGATGAGCTATGAAAGCCTTGCCGATGGTGGTTTTGCTTCAGGTTCGATGCTTGGTTCGGGTGGTTTTATCGTGATGGATGAGGATACGAGTATTGTCAAAAACTTGCATACATTTGCGCGTTTTTATCACCATGAAAGTTGTGGTCAATGCTCGCCATGTCGAGAAGGAACAGGCTGGATGGAGAAAATTTTGCTCAAAATACTGAGGGGTCAAGGCAATTTGAAAGACATTGATTTATTGTGGGATATTCAAGCGAAAATAGAAGGCAAAACGATTTGCCCATTGGGCGATGCCGCGGCTTGGCCCGTAGCGAGTGCGATTCGGCATTTCCGTTCAGAGTTTGAAGCGTATGTTTATAATCCTTCGGATATTGTGGATGTGAAGCATTATTATCGGTTGAATGATTTGCAGCCAGCGTAAAATATTGAAAATGTCCATTTATTAAAAAATAAACAGATGCAAACATTCATAGCAGATATAATTCCTCAACTTCAAAAATTTAGTCAAAAGTTAGATGATTTGACTTTATTGACCAATCAACATTGGGTGGTTTTGGATGAATTGACTAAAGCGAAAAATGTTTATATTTTCAGAAGTAATAATGAGTTGCTGATTTCATCAAATGGAAAAGTAGAAAAAGGAAGGTGGGAATATTTAGGCAATAATTCTCTTTTGATAGATAGGAAAGATGATAGTTTCCTATTTAAACATGGTTTTTTTGATGAAAATGTCATGGCTTTAAAGATTGATGGAAAAGAGGAATATGCGATTTTAGTAAATGAAAATAGATTTAATGGAGAATTAAATTCTTTGGATAAAGTAACAGATTTTCTTTCAACAAAATATTTATCCTCAAAATTCTATGAAGAAATTGGTAGTAAAATAGGACTCGAAGCAAATAGTGAAAATAAATATATTGCTGAAAAAGAGAATGAAGCAGACAATGTTTATATCGTCATAGTAGTAGTAATTTCTATAATTTTTCTTATCATTTATTTAGTAACGTTTAAAAAGTAAAGTACAGATATATTATGACAATTTGAATGGTGCTAAACGGATTTTAATTAAACATAACTAATTGATTTTCAATAAAATACCTTCAAATACTGAGGGGGTATAACAAAAAAATCATGGTCATCGAAATATCGGATAGCAAAATAAAAAAAGCTAAATTATGACATCAACATCGCTCAATCAAGTACAATTAGAACTTTTAAAGTTGTTTGAAGGTCATCAAACAGCAGAGGATTTGATTGCATTTCGAGCAATATTGAATGATTTTTTAAAAAAGAAAAGTAGAAATAAAGATAAAATCCTTGAAAAAAGTATCATTAAGCGCGTAAGAGAGAGAGTATTGGCAATTGACCCGAAAGCAAAAGTGATTATATTCGGTTCGAGAGCAAGAGGTGATGCTCGAAAAGATTCAGATTGGGATTTTTTAATTTTAACAGGCATGGAGTTGACTTTTGCCTTGAAAACCCGATTTCGAGATAGCTTATATGATATTGAATTAGAAACAAGCGAAGTGATCAGTACACTCATTTTTAATATTGAAGATTGGAATAAAAACCAACATTCAAACATTCATAAAAATATTGCTGATGAAGGTATAGAAATATGAATGAAAAAAAAGAATTAATTGAATATCGTCTAAATCGAGCAAAAAATACACTTAAAACTGTAGAATTGCTCATTGAAAATAAAGTTATTGATGGAAATTCAATCAGTAACAGACTTTACTATGCTTGTTTTTACGCTGTTTTAGCGTTACTTGAATCAAAAGATATACGAGTAAAAAGCCATAAAACTATAAAATCTCAATTTGGATTGCATTTCATTCAAACAGGAATTATAGATGCTAAATACGGAAAAATGTATTCTAATTTATTCGATTTACGACAGGAAGCTGACTATGCTGATTTAACAATGATTGAAATATCTGATTCAGTATTTTTTGTTGAAGATTCAAAGAATTTCATTAAAATTGTTGAGAAAATACTCTTTGAAAGTTGAAATACAGAGTATATATATGTTACAAAAAAAAGTTTTATTAAGCATAACTAATTGATTATCAATAAAATACCTAAAATACTGAGGGGTCAACATCATTAAACCTTAAATCAAAAAGAATCATGAAGACAGGAATCGTTTCGCTCATTGTACTTTTTTCTTTTGTCTTGGGCAAAGCACAAAACCCAGTAGGCAAATGGCAGATATTATCTCATACATCCGTGTATGAAGGTCAGAAAATGGATAGTCAAGCTGCTTTGTTAACGCAAAGACCTTGTGCTGCGAAAATTATATATGAAGTGAATGCTGATGGTACTTTTCGATTGAATGCAGCCACAAGCGGTTGCGATGAAAAGTACAAAAGCATACAGGAAAAACTTTATAGCAAAACAAAATGGAAATTGGAAGGTAATAAAATAACCACTTCCGCTACTAATTTTGCTGTTGGGCAGTCATATATTGTCACTTTTTCAGGCAATAAAATGACATGGACAGGAATAGAGGGACAAGGGGTAATTGTTTATCAGAAATTATAAATTAGATATTTAATAAAATATTCATTATAAACAATTTATAAAATGACTGATTATAGAAAACATATAGAATCAAATCCAGAAATTATGTTTGGCAAGCCGTGCATCAAAGGGACAAGAGTACCAGTGGATTTGATTTTAGAGAGATTAAAAGATGACTGGTCATTTGAAGATTTATTAAATGCTTATCCACGGGTTAAAGAAAATGATATTTTAGCTTGTATCGAATATGGGAAAAAAGAGCATAATTTAAAGGGGTTCTTTTTAAGTATAATCAATTGATTTTCAATCAAATATAGAAAAATACTGAGGGAGTAGAAGAAATTAATACAAATAACTTCGCTCCGCTCGCAATGACAGTAAAATGCCAAAAGTAACGATTGACGGACAAAGTATTGAAGTGCCTGCGGGTACGACCATTTTGCAAGCAGCACGCATGATTGGAGGCGATATTGTGCCGCCAGCTATGTGCTATTATTCAAAATTGAAAACTTCGGGCGGGTATTGCCGGACGTGTATTGTGAAAGTCACGCAGGGTTCTACGGCTAATCCGACCCCTATTCCGAAGCCTGTTGCTTCTTGCCGCACGACGGTCATGGACGGTATGGTCGTTGAAAACACGACCAGTAAGGAGGTTTTAGAAGCTCGCGCAGGTGTTGTTGAGTTTTTATTGATGAATCACCCATTAGATTGCCCTATATGCGACCAAGCGGGGGAATGTCATTTGCAGGATTTGGGTTATGAACATGGCAAGGAAGCCTCGCGCTATGAGTTTGAACGACGCGAGTTTGAAAAGATAGATATTGGCGATTATGTACAGTTGCACATGACGCGCTGTATTATGTGTTGGCGATGTGTGAAAGTGGCAGATCAATTGACAGATGGTCGGGTGCATGGGGTCATCAATAGAGGCGAACATGCTGAAATTTCGACCTATATTCAAGCAGCCATTGAGAATGAATTTTCTGGTAATGTCATTGATGTTTGTCCTGTGGGTGCTTTGACTGATAAAACATTTCGTTTTAAAAGCCGCGTTTGGTTTACAAAACCTGTTGATGCACATCGAGATTGCCCTAAATGTAGTAGTCAAGTGCGTTTATGGTTCAAAGGCGATGAAGTGTTGCGCGTGACGGCTCGTAAAGATGAATTCGGAGAAGTGGTGGATTGGATTTGTAATGACTGCCGTTTTCATAAAAAAGAGATAACGGATTGGGTCATTGAAGGTCCTACTAAAATAAATCGCCATTCAGTTATTTCTGCAAATCATTATGAAGATGGTGTGGATGGTTTGAAGTTGATTCAATTCGATACGCGTATGGCTTTGGCTCGTAGAAATCATCAAGTTGAAGCGCATCCTGATGGGCATAAATATCAACTGGGAGAAGGTCCTTTGAATCCGAATAATGTTGGTAATTGAAAAAAATAAAGCGTAAATAATTGATTTTAAACGAATTATATGTTATTAACAATCATTTCATATAAAATATTTTTAGCCATTGCGGTCTTCGCTGTGTCATTGGGCATTGCAGCTTATGCGACGTATGGCGAGCGAAAAGTGGCGGCTTTCATGCAGGATCGAGTGGGTCCAGATCGGGCGGGTCCGTTTGGATTATTACAGCCCATTGCAGATGGCGTGAAGATGATTATGAAGGAGGAATTTATACCAGCGGCTGCCAATAAATGGTTGTTCATACTGGGTCCATGCATCGCTATGTTCGTGGCGAATATGGGTGGCGTGGTCATTCCGTGGGCGCGACCGATTACTTTAGAGGATGGAAGTATCTTTCAATTTCAAGTTTCTGACATCAATATTGGCATTTTATACGTGTTTAGCGTGGTGAGTATTGGCGTCTATGGGATTATGATTGGCGGCTGGGCGTCAAATAATAAATACTCGATGATGGGGACATTGCGGGCTTCAAGCCAAATGATTTCCTACGAATTGGCGATGGGTTTGAGCCTTGTGGCTTTGATTATGACAACGGGTACATTGAGCGTGAGTGAAATCGTAGAGCAGCAAGATGCGGGTTTTTGCAATTTTGTCTATCAACCTTTTGGCTTTTTGATATTTATCATTTGCGCTTTCGCTGAAACGAATCGTGCACCTTTTGATTTACCTGAAACGGAATCGGAACTTGTAGGAGGTTATCATACGGAATTTAGTTCTATGAAATTAGGCTTTTATCTGTTTTCAGAATATATCAATATGTTTATTTCGTCCGCTATTATGGCGTCATTATACTTCGGTGGATTTCATTTTCCTTTTGAAAATGAATTAATACCAAGTTTGGGTGAAAGTTGGGTGCGGGTCTTAGGATTTGTCTTATTTATGGGTAAAATCATCGGATTTATATTCCTTTTTATGTGGATACGCTGGACAGTGCCCCGTTTTAGATACGACCAATTAATGAATTTAGGTTGGAAAACATTATTACCTTTATCCATTCTTAATTTAGTGGTGACGGGTATTGTTGTAGCAGTTAAAGAGGGTTGGTTTAATGTTTTGTTTCAGAAATAAACTAATGTAAGTGGAACTTTGATTCCGCATTTTAAAAGCACCCCCTCAGTATTTTAAATTTTAAAAGATAAAAAAGTAAAACGAGTTTGGTGATATGAAACTAACAAATCGTTCAAAAGTAGTTTCCAATAAAGAAATGACATTGGCTGAAAAAGCATATTTGCCCGCTATTGCGAAGGGAATGGGCATCACGCTCAAGCATTTTTTCAGAAAACCAGTGACTATCAAATACCCTGAGCAGAAGCGGGAATATGCACCCGTTTATCGAGGCTGGCATGTTTTGAAGGTAGATGAAGCGGGTGCAGAGCGGTGTACAGCTTGTGGCTTGTGTGCAGTGGCTTGTCCTGCGGAAGCCATTACGATGGAAGCTGCCGAGCGTAAAAAAGGTGAGGAAGGCTTGTATCGCGAAGAGAAATATGCAGCGGTTTATGAGATAAATATGCTGCGCTGTATATTTTGCGGATTGTGTGAAGAGGCTTGTCCGAAAGAAGCCATTTTCTTAACTGATCGTTTGGTGGATGTCTCTCAAAATCGAAACAGCATGATTTATGGAAAAGATATGCTCGTTGAAACACTGGCGAATCCCATAGATGTAACGAAACGCCAAACCAAGGATGTGGTTGAATTTAAGCATGATAAAAAGCATCAACACAACCAAACTTGGCGCGATAAATTAGCAGCACCGAAGCATAAAAGCGGTCATTGATAAGTTAAAGATTAATCATTATCCCTATTTGTAAAAAGCTGACTTTAAATATTTTATGATTACTCAATACATATTTTACCTCCTATCAGCAGTGGCAATCGCTGGCGCGTTGTTGGTTGTTTTCAATCGCAATCCCGTCTATAATGTCTTGGCTCTCATCATGACTTTTTTCGCCATAGCAGGTCATTATTTTCTACTCAATTCTCAATTCCTCGCAGCGGTGCACATTATCGTGTATGCGGGTGCGATTATGGTTTTGTTTTTATATGTGATCATGATGCTCAATTTGAATGTGGACGACGAACCGCATAAAACCACAGCCGCAAGGGTCGGAGCAGTGATTGCTGGTGGTTCAATGATGCTCATATTGATAGTTGCCTTAAAAAGTGCTGAGCAGATGCAGATTCCAGGCGATCCTGCGCCTTATTTGGGTTTAATTGGTCATTTAGGTAATGTGCTTTATACGCAATATTTATTGCCGTTTGAAGTGTCGGCAGTACTGTTTTTAGTGGGCATGGTTGGGGCTGTAATGCTTGGGAAGAAAGAAATCCAATAAAGGGTTGACAACTTTACGAGGTTTTTTCAAAATGAATCCCTTTGGGAGAGCCCTCGTAAAGTTATTTATAATAATAATTTTCTGTATAAATCTGTATAAAAAATGCAACATCAAAATATTGTCGAAGGCGTTCCATTGCTACACTATATATGGTTGAGTGCCATTTTGTTTTCTATTGGCGTGATGGGGGTTTTGTATCGCCGCAATGCTATTGTCATATTTATGTGCGTTGAGTTGATGCTTAATGCGGTGAATTTGTTATTGGTCGCGTTCAGTCGTTTTCATAATGATGCGGGCGGGCAGGTCTTCGTCTTTTTTATTATGGCAGTTGCAGCAGCAGAAGTAGCGGTTGGATTGGCGATTTTGATGATGATTTATCGCAATACAAAATCGACAGATATTGATTTTCTCAATCGATTGAAGTTTTAGTTTAACAATTCATCATTTATCATTCATAATTCATCATTACGTACATGGCTCAGTTCTTAACAATCGCTTTGAAAGCAACCATCGTCATTAATAAAAAGCATATAATGACAAACGGTATTCCTGCTGAACTGGCTCTTGAAACAGTGGCTAAAGAATATGATTTGAGCCTTTATGAATATTCCGAAACGGAACATTTTCATCTTTGGAAATTGAAAGACGAGATTTTAGGGGTTGAAATAGTGCCATTTTTAGATAGCGTTTTTAAGTTTTATTACAATAATGAAGAAGAAAGCTATCAAAGCATTATTGGTGAATTGAAAAGGCGGAAAAATTATGACAGCCTTTTTAAATTAGCGAAAGAAGCAGAATACGATCATTTTGAATTGGATAATAAGCAATATAGTCAATTTCACTTGAAAAAATTAGCAAGGCATTTGAAAGTAGATTTTAATTTCTTTCAATTATTCAAAAGTGAACGCTTGAGGATGGATAATTTTGATAGTGTGATGATGTTTTTAAGCAATTGTATGCAAAAGGCTTTTAGTGAATTTCAATTGAGTAAGGCGTTGGAGATTTATATTGTGGATACAAAACTTCAGTAGCACAAAATGTCAAAGTGAGGAACGTGGTTACTGAGGGGTAATAATAACTTTCATTTTTAAATAAAAACCATTTAACTATGACTGCTACTCAAATCATTGGAGAAATTAATAAGCTTTCCTTTTAGAAAGAATTCTTGTCATTGAAAATGCTTTAAAAAGTATTCGTCAAGAAGCAAAAAGAAAATCAAATATGAAACATGCTGCAAAATTGCTGCTTGATGATTATTTACATGATGAGGAATTAATTGTTTTCAATTATGTTTAACCGTGAATTTAGCAATTACTGTAGATTAATATGTGCAATATTGCCAATTGTACCTCTCTATTTATGTGTTAATGGCTTATATTCATTAGAGTATAATGAAATATTACTTGTGATATTTAGTTTTTTTCAAACATTTTTATTCAGTATGTTAAGTAAATTCAATGCAGATAATGCAAAAAAAAAATCTGAATTTATT
>JAYTUY010000292.1:0-3268 GCA_043744275.1 Saprospiraceae bacterium | reverse complement strand
TGTCAATGAACTTAAAGGTAATATTTTAAGTATGTAATAAGTATGGGCAAATCTTTTTGTCGCTATGAATGGTCAAAACTTAATGTCGGACAACAATTCTCAATTTTCAATTATTTCAAGAAGGTATAATAGTACGATTCAGGAAAATCTTCATACACGCCTTCTAAAACGACCTTGCCGTTCATAGTGGCTATCAGTTTGAGAGCTTGGTCGATGGATTCAATTTTTTTATCGTTGATATGCGTGATCACAAAGCCAATTTCCATATTGGTGCGGTCAATGCGGCTGCCTTTTTCAATGGAGAAAACTTTGATTCCTTTCACCCCCAATTTACGACTTTCCTGTGGCGACAAAGAGCGCAAATCTGCAATCCCAATTTTTTTGAAAGCATCTAAATTGCCGTCAAATTTTTCAGGGGCTAAAAGGGCGGTGGTGTAATTTTTATTTTTCAAAGTCACCATAGCGGTTGAGCGAACGCCACCCCTCACATATTCTATATTCACAATATCACCTGGCTTCTTTCGCCCAACTTGCTCCAATAATTCAGCCTTATTTTTAACCTTCATTTTGTCAATCGTCACAATAATATCGCCTTGTTTGATGCCCGCATCATCCGCTGCACTTTTATCATTGACCTTCACGACAATGACGCCATTCATAGAGTTATACCCTGCTGTACGAGCAGATGACGTTGATAAATCATTGATTTCAACGCCTAAAAATCCACGTTGCACGACCTTATAATTAATCAAATCGCGAATCACTTTCATCGCTAAATTGACAGGAATAGCAAAGGAATAGCCTTCATAACGACCTGATTTAGTGATAATGGCTGTATTAATGCCCACTAATTCGCCATTTGTATTCACCAATGCGCCACCTGAATTGCCTGGATTGACTGCCGCATCAGTTTGTATAAACGACTCAATTGAGTATTCTTCTTCTAAAATATTAATGCTCCGACCTTTAGCAGAAACGATGCCCGCCGTAACCGTTGACTCCAAATTGAACGGATTACCAACTGCCAAAACCCACTCGCCTACTCGAATACTATCCGAGTTGCCCATGCGAACAGGCGCAAGGCGTTGAGCCTCAATTTTTAAAACAGCCAAGTCAGTAGAAGGGTCAGTGCCGACTACTTTTGCACCAAATTCACGCTTATCGTCGAGAGTGACTTGTATGTCAGTAGCATCCGTCACAACGTGATTATTCGTCACGATATACCCATCGCTTGAAATAATAACGCCCGAGCCCGTTGAAGCACCCATCACGCCGTCGTTCCAGAAATTATCCGCACCACCGTTGGTGATAGCTTTAATATTGACCACAGAAGTCGTAATTAATTCAGCCGCTGCCGTGAAATTGGTTGGGGCTGAAGAAAGGAATGCCCGCTGCACCTTACCGCTAAGCGTGTAATCTGTTAGGCTCGCATATTTAGCGTTATTGCTGTCTCGCACCACGATTTCGGGCGCAGGGATGATGTAACGGAGTGCAAAAACAGTTAAAACGGCACTTAAAACAGATGCGATTACTGCCGTCAACAATACATTTTTTTTCATTGGCAAAAAGTTAAAGTGTGTCATAATATCTTAACTGTAAATATAAAGGGAAAAAAGCTGGATATAAAAATATTTAGGCAGAAATTAGCTTTAAATTTGCGCCATCATTACCTATGCAGATTAGGATTGTTAATTGTCAACGAATGAGAATTCCTTTTTGTTATAAGAACAAATATTTTTTTTTGTTAATAATAGTTAAAAAAACGATTTATATTTAAAATGAAAATTCCTTTCTATAAATATCAAGGTACAGGCAATGATTTTGTCATGATTGATCAACGAAATCAGTTATTTTTGAAAAAAACGGATACGGCTATTATCAACCATTTATGCGATCGTCGATTCGGTATTGGTGCTGATGGGCTTATTTTATTAGAGAATCCTGATGTGCCCAATTCAGGCATTGATTTCAAAATGGTGTATTTCAACGCCGATGGGTCAGAGTCTTCAATGTGCGGAAATGGTGGGCGTTGTTTGACAGCTTTTGCCCATTTTTTAGGCGTTTTCAAGGAAAAATGCCGTTTTATGGCAATTGATGGCGAACATAAAGCCACTATTAATGCGGATAATTGGGTAGAATTGAAAATGATAGACGTTAAAAATATAGAAATCGGCAACGATTATTTTTTAATGAATACAGGTTCGCCGCATTATGTAGTTTTCACTGAGGATTTGACCGATATTGATGTGTTTGAAAATGGGCGCGCTATCCGCTACTCAGAACGCTTCCATACTGAGGGGGTCAATGTCAATTTTGTTGAAATCCTTAACTCCACCCAACCCCCAAAGAGGGAGGAAAAAGGTATTGAAGTCGCCACATATGAACGTGGTGTAGAAGCCGAGACTTTCTCTTGCGGAACAGGCGTGACGGCGGCAGCCATTTCTTATTATTTGAAAAATCATGCGGCTACACGTGTGCCTATCAAGACTAAAGGTGGGCTTTTGGAGGTACATTTCGAGCCCAATACTGAGGGGGTGTTTCAGAATGTTTGGTTGTGCGGACCAGCGTTGCAGGTGTTTGGAGGGGAAGTTGAGGTTTGATTTTTACTACATGTTTTTTTGTTACACATATAAAAACCTATTTATTTGCTAAATCATTTAATTAAATAAAAATAATAGCCAATTATAGATGAACAATACACCTTTTCACGTCACCGTCAACGATCAATCTTTTGAAGTCAATCCCAGCGATGCAGCAGTCTTGGATTTACTTTCAGTTGAAGAAAATATTTTCCATATTTTGAAAAATAACAAAGCGTATAAAGTTGATATTGAATCTGTTGACTTTAAAAATAAGACTTTTGCTTTTAAAATAAATGGTCAAAAATATACCTCTATTATCCACGATAAATACGACCGATTGATTGATCAATTGGGTATGAAAGTCGGGGCTTCTCAAAAAGTGGGTGACATCAAAGCTCCCATGCCGGGCTTGGTTTTGGAAGTGTCGGTTGAGGTAGGTATGCAGGTCATGAAGGGCGATAAAGTGCTGATTTTGGAAGCCATGAAAATGGAAAATGCCCTCAAAGCGGCGGGCGACGGCATCGTGAAAGCCATTCATATTACGAAGGGAACAGCCGTTGAAAAAGGGCAACTTCTCATAGAAATGAGTTAATTATGCGAATATTGGGTTAAAAGAGCCAAAAAAGTAAAGCGGTAGCGATAGCCCCAAAAATATGGGTAATTAAACCGTTAGTAGCTCTGACTTT
>JAYTUY010000291.1:0-43191 GCA_043744275.1 Saprospiraceae bacterium | reverse complement strand
CCAGTTCCGCTTTTAATCAACATGCGGAACTGGAGTTCCGCGCTACATATTATACTGCTACACTTGAATATTCCTTCACCGCCTCCACAAAAGCCTTCGCATTTTCAACAGGGATATTCGGTAAAATGCCATGTCCTAAGTTAGCAATGTAGCGAGTTGTGCCGAAAGCATCTATCATTTCATGCACTGCTTTACGGATTTCAGGAATTGGCATCAGCAATTTAGCAGGGTCAAAATTGCCTTGCAAAGTCACGTTTTGACCTGCCCATGCCCGCGCTTGTTGAGGCGAAATGCACCAATCTATACCCAAGCCACTTGCCCCCGTTTGACTCATTTCCTCCAAAGCAAACCAAGCACCTTTAGCGAAAACAATGGTCGGGCAATCTTCTTTAAGTGCCGCCACTATCTGCCGAATATAGCGCAATGAAAAATTTTCAAAATCCGCAGGGCTGAGTAAACCACCCCATGAATCAAATATCTGAACCACATCAGCGCCTGCTTTGACTTGATTTTTCAAGTAAACGATGGTCGTATCGGTCAACATTTGTAATAAACGGTGGGCTGCTTTGGGTTGAGTAAAACAAAAAGCTTTGGCTTCGTCGAAGGTTTTTGAGCCTTTCCCTTGCACCATATAACAGAGCAAAGTCCAGGGCGCACCTGCAAAACCAATCAATGGCACACGACCGTTCAATTCCTTTTTCGTCAAGCGCAAAGCATTGAAAACATAGCCCAATTTATCTTCTACATCAGGCATAATTAGTTTTTCAATATCTGCAAGGCTTCTAATTGGAGAAGGCAAAATAGGTCCCACGCTTTCAACCAATTGCACTTCCATCCCCATCGCTTGTGGCACGACTAAAATATCTGAAAAAATAATAGCGGCATCCACGCCCACTTGATCAACAGGTTGCAGCGTTATTTCACACACCAACTCAGGTGTTTGGCAGCGTTCAAAAAAGCCATATTTAGCGCGTAAAACTCTATAATCAGGCAAATATCGCCCTGCTTGACGCATCATCCAAACGGGAGGGCGGTCTAATTCTTCTCCTCTCAAAGCCCTTAATAAAAGGTCGTTTTTCAACATTTTGTTTGTTTGTTTTTTATTTTGAATTTTATAACTTATTGAATGTCAATATTTTATGAAGTTTTTAATTTTAAATTAAAAAATACTGAGGGGGTGTGATAACTTTGCGAGGGTTCAAAACCCTCGCAAAGTTGTATCTAAATTTATAAGGTATTTATCAATTTATCCGCCCCTTTCAATAAAATATCATGCGCCGCTTTTTCACCTAAATTTTCAGCTAAAGCAATAGGTATTTTCATTTCAATTTCAATTTTTTCTAAATAATCCATGCTCAATATATTACCTTTCAATACAACATTATCACCTTCAATCATGGCTAAAGCAGCAATTGGTGTAGAGCAACCACCCATCAAAGCGCGTAAAAAATCGCGCTCGATATGCGTACAAAGTGCCGTCATCGGGTCATTCAAAGGTTGACAAGCTTCTTTCAGCCAAGTATCTTCTGCCCGACAAACCACTGTAATCGCTCCTTGTGCAGGTGCGGGCAACATCCAATCGAGGTCGATGCTATTTTCAGGTCGAATATTGATGCGTTCAAGACCGGCGGCAGCGAAAACAGCCCCATCCCAAGCATTATCTTGAAGTTTTTGAAGGCGTGAATTGACATTTCCCCTTAAATTTTCAATTTTATGATTCGGAAAACGGTGCAACCATTGCGCTTTGCGTCGAATACTACCCGTTGCAATCACCGCTTTTGATTGAAGATTTTCTAAAAAATCAGGCTTGTTTTTAAAAACTAAAATATCTAAAGGCGAATCACGCTTCAAAACAGCCGCTTGAACAATGCCCTCAGCCATCATCGTCGGCACGTCTTTTAAGGAGTGAACCGCTATATCGATTTGATGATTTAACAAAGCCGTGTCAGCCGCTTTTGTAAAAACACCTTGCACACCCATTTCGTAAAGCGGCGTCACCAAGTCCACATCTCCTTCGGTTTTAATCAAAACCATTTCAGTTCTAAAGCCGTGTTGAATTAAGTTTCGTTGAACGAGTTCAGCTTGCCAAATCGCTAATGGGCTTTTTCGGGTTCCAATCCGTATCAAATCACTCTTCATAATTAATTAATAGATGTTAGAAATTCAGACATTAGATATTAGACGGCATGAGCGATTTTTGTTAAAATAAAACCATTTTGAATCGAACTGTAAAGGTAGTACGCTGTTAATAGGTGAATTAATTTAGACAGTCATTTCCTTGTAAAAAAACTACTATCAAAAAAATTACAAACAAATGACGGGTTATTGGCTTGAAATGAAAGTGATTTTTCGGTTTTTTGCATGTTTTTTAATATTAATTACCCCCTCAGTATTTTGAGTATTGAGTCACATAATTCGCTCAAATTTTGGGATGTTTCATAAACCCATAAAAGTAGTTTACATTTTTTTTAAACACATAGACACATAGCTGCACATAGTTTTTTATAAAACATTGATAATCAAAAGCTATGTGCTGCTATGTGTCTATGTGTTTAAAAAAAATGTAAACTATGTATTGAAACATCCCCCAATTTTTTAATAAAATGAAAGAAATGTCAACTAAAAAAGGAGTTGTTTTGATGAATTTAGGCTCGCCAGATTCTACGGAAGTACGCGATGTGCGCCGCTATTTGAACGAATTTTTGATGGATGAAAAGGTGATTGATAAGCCTTATTTATTGCGTTTGCTTTTGGTGCGTGGTATTATTTCGCCTTTGCGCGCGCCCAAATCAGCCGCTGCATACAGGAGAGTTTGGACGGATAAAGGCTCGCCGCTCATTGCTATATCCAAGCAATTGCAACAAGCCCTTCAAGCTACTTTTGATGAAACTGTAACACTTGCGATGCGCTATGGCAACCCTTCGCCCGAAGCCGCTTTTGATGAATTATTGGCTAAAACGCCCGATTTGGAGGAAGTGGTGATAGTGCCGCTGTATCCGCATTATGCGATGTCGAGCTACGAAACGGCAGTTGAATATGCTCAAAAAGTGCATAAAGAGAGGCTTTATCCCTTCAAATTGACAGTTATTGAGCCATTTTATAAGAATGACGATTATTTAAAAGCTTTTTGTGCGAGCATTGAACCGTATTTAGCGCAGGATTTTGACCATATTTTATTCAGTTTTCATGGTATTCCCGAACGGCATATTTTGAAAGGCGATACAACAGGTGAGCATTGTTTGAAAATGGAAAATTGTTGCGCCGTAGATTCTCCAGCTCATCAAAAATGCTATCGGCATCAGTGTTTTACGACAATGCAATTGGCGGCAGCAGCTTTGAATCTGCCCCCTTCCAAATACAGCATTTCATTTCAATCCCGCTTGGGTCGTGACCCGTGGTTGAAACCATTTACTGATTTTAGATTAAAGGATATGCCGAATGAAGGCATTAAAAAATTATTAGTCGTTTGCCCTGCCTTCGTGAGCGATTGTTTAGAAACATTGGAGGAAATAGCGATGGAAGGTGAGGAGATATTTTTGCACGCTGGCGGCGAATCTTTTACCATGATACCTTGTATGAATGTGCATCCGCTCTGGGTGCAAGCGTTGGAAAAATGGGTAAAAACGGCTTTTGCTGATAACTTCGCAGAAACTGAAGCATAAAAGAAATTACTTATCACTCAACGCCTCTCCAATCCTATTAAAAATTGTCACCGTCAGAAAAATAGCTAAGCCTGGGAAAACGACCATCCACCATGCCGAAGGATTGTCCCTCGAAGCCGTCAGCAACGAACCCCAAGTGACTTGCTCAATCGGCAAGCCCAAGCCGCTGAATGTGAGGAAGGCTTCTAACAAAACGCAATTGGCAATGCCGAATGAAACGGCAATTAAAATAGGCGTTAAAATATTGGGCAAAATATGCTTGTTTAAAATCCTAAAATCTGAGTATCCTAAAGCTTGAGCGGATTCGACATATTCTAAGTGTCGAACACGTATCACCTCTCCACGCACGAGCCTCGCTAAGGACATCCAGCCCGTGAATCCGATGAATAATATCAATCCAAAAATGGACAGGCGCCCCCTCACTGCTATCAAACCCAAGAGCCATAAAATAGTTGGAACGGCTTGCAGCACCTCCACCGAGCGCATGATGAGCATATCAATAGGGATATTTATTTTTTTATTTAAATAGGTTGATTCCCCTAATTTTTTATTTAAATATTTATCTAAAATGCTGATAATTAAATAGATACCAGTGAAAATTAAAACTAATAAAATAAAATTGAGCTTTTGTTGAAAAAAAATAGTGGCGTAAAAAATGAAAAACAAAAGCATGACCCCCCTCAGTATAAAGCCTATTTTTGAGAGCCGAAAACGATTATCGCCGAAATATCCTGCTACTAAACCCAATAATAATCCGATGATTAAAGCAATGCCCATGCCCCCGATGCCGACCGACAAAGCTGTTCGAGTGCCTGCAATTAAGCCTGCTAAAACATCGCGCCCCAACAAGTCTGTACCGAACCAATGCCGATAATAAAGCGACGAAACATCCTGTTGACTGAGGGGGCTAACAAAATCCACATTTTTAGAATCTTGAGTAGAGTAGGCATAAGGAATGAGCGGCGGCAATAAGGTATGCCCTCGCTCGGCAGCCAGTATATTTCCAAAAATGGCAAGGACTATCAGAAATCCTAATAACCTAAATGACCATTTTGCAGAAGCATAAATTTTTATAAATAATTGAAAATTAAGCACTTAAATATTTTAATAAAAAATAATTTACAATACAACTCTCGGATTTGCCCATTTATACAACAAATCTGATACTAAATTGCCGACCAAAACCATAACCGCACTGAGCATCAAAACGGCATACACCACATTCCAATCTTGCTCACCGATGGCTTCATAAGCCACTCTGCCCATGCCTTTTATGTTGAAAATATACTCCACAATGAATGAGCCTGTTATCAAAACCGGCAATAAATGACCTAATAATGTAATCAATGGAAAAGCGGCATTTTTGAAGGCATGATGCGACAAAATGCGGTGCCAAGCCAAGCCTTTAGCTCGGGCTGTTCGGATATAATCAAGCTGTAAATTTTCAAGCATCGCGCCTTGCAATTGCCTGGCAATAATGGCTGTTGGATGGATAACCATGCATAAAATAGGGAGGATTATACGACCAATATTAGAGGTGAAAAACTCTAAAAATGACCCCTCAGTATAAAGGTCGGATAAGCCCGCCGAAGGGAAAATTTTCATGCCATACTGAGGGGTCGTGAAAAAGCGCAAAGCCATGAGCGCGACCCAAAACGTAGGCAATGAATAGGCTGCAAATAGGCTACGTATGAGCCATTTTCCACTGGTTTTATTTTTATGAGCGGCTGTAAAAATACCTATCGGAATAGCGATAATATAGGATAAAATAATGGCTAAAAGGCTCATAATCAATGTGATACTGAGGGGTCGGCGGATTTTATCGATGATGGTTTGACCATCATTCGCTGCTCCAAATTTGCCTGAAAGAAAGCCCATGAGCCAATGGTGATATTGATTGTCGAAACCATACCAATGTGCTGTTGGGATAAACAATTTATAGCGAGTTGGTTGATTTTTTACTGCATTATAAGTGTTGGAAATGTCTTTTATTTCACTTAAAAATATGCCTTTTTCGAAAGCCGTTTGACGGATTTCATTTAAGATAAAAACAATTTTTTCATCATCATCTTGAATCAATAATTGTTGAAGATTGGGTTTAAAATTGAGGCTATCATTCTCATTTAATTTTAATAAAAATACCTTGATGGATTGGTGAAATTCAATGATTTTATCCCAATTGCCGTATTGTTTTATAAGATTTTCAGCGGCAACGCGTTGGTCTTTTCGAGGGATTGAATAGAGGTTTTTGGGAAAGGCTTGAGCTGAAAAACTGGCATAAAAAACGGGTTTATCCAAGCCCAATTCTTTAGCTTTTTGTTCGTATATTTTATCAGAAAAACCTTTATTTGAGTTGGATTCAGGATTTATTTGGAGTTGATTTTCGACGGGGTCGCCTGGGGTCATTTTACTCAAAGCGAAGACAATTACACTGATGACCAACAGGGTTGGAATGAAAAACGCCAGCCTTCGGAGGGTATATTTGAGCATTGGGAATGATTAAAATAATATTGTCGGAATCATTTAAAATGACTCCGATAATTATGTTTATATATAAAAGCCTCAATTACTGAGGGGGTCTTAATTAGATTTCAATTTAAAACTGCTCGGTACAAAACCAGGGCGGCGCGCTACAATGGCTGTATTAAATCGCTTGTTGACAGCGATGCGTTCTTGACGAGCGAATAGGAAAACGGCAGGCTGTTCATCATAGAGCAAAGCTTGAAATTGCTTGTAAAGGGCATTGCGTTTTTCTTCATTCAGCTCGCTGCGGATTTGCTCAATCAAGGCATCTGCTTGTTTATTTTCAAATTGAAAGCGATTGCCACCATCCAAAGTATTGCTCGAGGAAGCCCACATTTGCTTAGGGTCATCGATGACAGGCGGGTAATTGAATGAATTGATAAACATATCAAAATCACGTTTTTTCAAGTTTTCCATCATTATTTTGGCATCTAATGGCTCTAAATTCACTTTAACGCCAATTTTTTTACCATTTTCTTGAATCATCAAACCCATATTTTTAGCCGCATCGTTATTGGCAGCAAAGACATATTTAAGACTCATTTCCACTTTTTTGCCGCCTATGCTTTTATCCACCGTGCTATCGCCGTTGGTGTCTTTCCAACCGGCTTCAGTGAGGAGATTTTTAGCCGTTTCTATATTCAAATCAATGGGTTTCAAATCTTTGTTGTAGTAAGCACGCTGCGGAATGTAAGGCGAAACAGTTGGCTCTCCAAAGCCGCCTGCAAGTGTTTTGATGATGGCATTTACATCAAAAAGATGGGCTATGGCACGGCGAACACGCTTGTCATTGAGCTTTGGGTCTTTACAATTATACCCTGCATAAACCACTGACAGAGCAGGAACAGCCGCAAATTCGTATTGAGCAGCCATTTTTTCATCCTTTTTCATGGTATTAAAATCCTTTGGCGGGATAGTTCCAACGGCATCCAATTCACCATTTTGCATCATCGAAACGGCTGCTGCGGCTTCTTTGACGGGTTTATAAACAATTTGTTGGGCATTAGCAGCCAATATCGGATTTTGAGCGACCAATTTCTCGCCCCACCAATTGTCTTTTTTCTTTAAGATAATACTTTGACCCGACACCCAACTATCCAAAGCGTAAGCACCACTGCCTACAATGCCGTCTTTTTCACGAGAGAATTTGACTGCTTGAAAAGCCGTTGCAAATTTAGTTAAGGCTTCGTCGGCTTTCTTCGCTGTATCTTTTAAGGCTGCAGTCAAATCAGCGATGGAGTAGGCTTTCATGACCCCCTCAGTATCGTAGGCATATTCAGGCAAAAGAGGCAACGTACCCGTGCCAGCTTCGGATAAAATGAAGCGTTTATCACTATAAATCGTGAATTTTCGAGGATTTTGAGCATCAATCCCGATGTCTTTAATAAAATCAATGCTGCTGCGATAATCGGATGCCCCTACTGCTTTATTAAAAACAGCTTTCACCGAGAAAACATAATCAGCTGCTGTAATCGGTTTGCCGTTGTCCCACATCGCTTCGTCTCGGATTTCATAGGTGTAGGCACTGCCGCCTTTGTATTTGCCAGTATCAATCAATGATACTGAGGGGCGACTTTTAGCGAGCACAGGTACGAGGTCGAGGGATTGAGGGTCGAAATCAAGCAGTGATAAAAAGATATTATTCATCACTTGCATGGCATTCCCCTCTTCGGTAGTGAGCGGATTGAGCCTTTCAGGTTCGCCTGTCAAACGTACAGTAACAGTATTACCCCGTTTATCCGTATCGTTTTTACAAGACATGAAAACTGCTGAACACAATAAAAAAAACATCAGGGCTATCGTAAGGAGTTTTCGATTCATAGCGATTATGGTTTTATTTTTTCTGAAAAATGAATGATTAAATGTAGAAAAAAAATCGTGTCAAATATACGTATTTCGTTGAATAATTTTTTTTTACATAATTAAATTTGAGGAGATATACTGATGGGTTACCTAAATTTGAACATATTTTAAAAATTGGTATAATTCTTTCATTTAATAAATAAAAAATATCTTATACTACCATGAATTATAGACAATTTATTTCCTATCTCTCAATTCTTGCATCTTTTTCGGTACAAGCTCAAACGACGGCGGTTAAAACTGATACACCACCATCTGCCATCAAAAATTCGATTTCAGCAACGAACGTATCTCAATCTGAGAAACAACGCCAACCTGTATCACCCAATTATATGTCAGATGGTAATGTTGAAATTAAAAATGCCAAAGTACTGAATGGTGATAAAGATGATTTTTCACCCATGTTTTTTGAAAACGGCTTATTGTATTGTTCTAACAGCCGCAAGGTGAAAAAAGGTACAGATATGGATAAAGTACCCGATGATTTGAATCTCAAATATGCCGCTTTTGATTCAACAGGTAAACTAAACAAGCCTGCTTCTTTCGGAAAACGGACTAATTCTAAGACGCACGAAGGACCTTCTTGCTTTACAGCGAAAGGTGATACGATGTTTTTGACTCGCAATATGTCGAAAGGCGGTATTGATAAAAAGAGTAAAAATGGTTTATTTACTTTGAAAATATACCTCAAATTCCGTGATACATTGGGTTCTTTTATCGGCGATAAGCTATTGCCTTTTGAATTGGAAAATTATTCATACTGCCATCCTGCGCTTTCAGTTGATGGAAAAAAATTGTATTTTTCCTCGAACATGCCTGGAGGTTTTGGTGGTATGGATCTGTACATGATTCGTAAAATGAATGATACCACTTGGTCGGCACCTATTAATTTAGGGGCGCGGGTGAATACGGCACTCAATGAAGTTTTCCCGACTATTTCTAAAGATGGCACTCTGTATTTTGCATCTAATGGTCAGCGCAAAGGTAAAGGCGGCTTGGATATTTACAGTCTCGAAATAGATAAGCGCAATGCAGCACTTATCCCGATGGCTGCTCCCTTTAATACTGAGGGGGATGATTTTGGTTTAATGTTTTTACCGAATGACAATAAAAAAGGCTTTTTTGCATCCAATCGAGTAGGTGGTTCAGGAGGGGATGATATTTATGAATTTGAAATTAAAAATTAAATTGATTTATAAATATTTTAAAATCAATGTTTTATATAATAAAACGGCGTGATACCCCTCAGTATCACGCCGTTTTTTATCTAAATTCGAGGTCTTTTATTCGGATTCCTTTTATTGTGAAAACAAGAAAGGACACGAACTGTCTTTTGAATATCGTTAACGACAAAGAACAGTGAATATGGAAAATTCTTAATACTTAAGATTGAGTTGTTTTATGGATTCTTCCCCAGAAATATAGGTAGTTTCATCTTCTTGTAATCGCTCATCCAAAACGGTTTTCAAGTCAGATGTCAGGTCAAAATCGTCCTCATCTTCTTCAATAATAATAGTAATTGCCTTAGATTTAAAAGCAACCTTAATAGCCTCTACTATATCCGTACTCAATTCTTGAGCTGATTTCAAATGGTAAGTCGTGTACATGTCTTTATATTTTTTATGAATAATAGCATTAAAATTTAACCATGATGCTCCTTATGAGCCGAAGCCCATTCAGTCGCTTTATTCATTTCAGCTTTCAATTTGTCATAATTGCCTTTCGACATTGGCACAAGCGGTAAGCGCAATTCATTATCGCACAAGCCTAAAATATGGGCTGTAGCTTTCACACCCACTGGATTGCCTTCCACATAAAGCCACGGATGGACATCATGCAACATATCGTTAAAATGCCGCGCTGTTGCATAATCGCCTTTCATGGCGGCATTGACCATACTTGACCATTCATACGGGTGCGAATTGGCAATAACAGAAATGACGCCATCGCCGCCACACGCCATCATGCCCAAGGTGACTTGGTCATCGCCTGAAATAACCAAAAAATCTTCTGACGGGCGATGTTTTAGAATGTATTGTGCTTGATTCAAATTGCCCGACGCTTCTTTGACGCCGACGAAATTTTTACTGGATTCTGCCAAACGGCAAATGGTTTCAGGTAAAACATTTGAGCAAGTCCGCCCAGGCACGTTGTACAAAATGACAGGCACCCGCGATGCTTTGGCTATTTCCATATAATGGCGATAAATGCCCTCTTGCGATGGTTTATTATAAGCTGGGCTGCTTGATAAAATAGCATCTGCTCGGCTTAGGTCAATATTTTTCATCCGCTCCAACAAATGCCATGTGCTGTTTGCTCCAAACCAACCGGCTACCATAGGCACTCTACCTTTTGCTTTATCAACCGTAAAATCAAATACCTGTTGGCATTCTTTACTTGAAAGGGTTATGGCTTCGCCCGTCGTGCCGAGCGAAACGATGTAATCCACGCCTCCTTGTATAACGTGTTCGGTAATGCGCTCTAACGATTCCCAATCAATGATTCCATCTTCTTTAAAAGGCGTAATCAATGCGACACCTGTTCCTTTAAACTGCTGAAAACTCATGCTTTTGTTTTGTAATTTTCGTTAAATAATATATAATTTGGTTTATAAAATATTGAATATCAGGGCTTTGAGTGTCTATCATCACATCGTAAGAGGATTTTCCTTTGAGATAAGAGCCTACTTTAAAATGGGCTTTTGTTTGAGTGCCGATATATTCGAGCGGTAAATTTTGAGTATTGAAAAGGCAATAAAGCAGGTCGTAAGATTGTTCTAAAAATCGTTCAACTTCAAAACCTTTAGGAATACCCAGCCAGTTGACATCTTTTTTATTGAAATATCTAAATGGCAAACTCGGTTTTTGATTACTTTTGAAAAAAGCCAGCAGCGTCACTTGTTTGCCTGCTTTTTTTAATTTTTGAGCAAAATCCTCTACAATTTTGCGATTATTTAATTCCGTTGCGTCGAAAATAACAGCCACTGTTTGGGCATCTTCGGGCATTATTTTAGGCAAAGGTTTTGAATCGGTTTTTGCGAGGTTTAGATAATGCCGATGCACTCTGCGCCGCAAGTTGGGTAATATTCTCATGTATGTTTTCTATTTTGTTAAAAGTGCTGTCTGTTATTGTAAAAGATTGACTAAATTTTTAAATTTAGTCAATCTGAATCTGAGCTTAAATTTAGCATTGCACTACACCCTTATTTACTCGCTTCTAATATTTCTTGATTGATTTCGTAAGTACCCATTTTACTATATTTTTCTATGCGCTGCTCTACCAAATCATCTGCATTAATAGGCATTAATTCAGCCAGTGCTTTTTTAATCCATTTTTTCAAAGTCAAGGCAGTCTCTTCTGGGGCTGTATGCGCTCCTCCAAGAGGTTCGGGAATGATGCCATCAATGAGTCCAAAATTATACATATGGTCAGGCGTTAATTTTAATGCTTCTGCTGCTTGTTCCTTATAATCCCATGAATGCCAAAGGATAGACGAACAACTTTCAGGCGATATAACAGAATACCAAGTATTTTCCATCATAAAAACCTTGTCTCCTAAGCCGATGCCAATCGCACCACCTGATGCCCCTTCGCCAATGACTACGCATACAATAGGCACGCGCAATTGAGCCATTTCAAAAAGATTCCGAGCGATGGCTTCTGCTTGTCCACGCTCTTCGCCTTCAAGACCAGGATTCGCACCTGGTGTATCAATTAAGCAAACAACAGGGAAATTGAAACGCTCTGCCATTTTCATCAAGCGCAAAGCCTTTCGATAGCCTTCGGGATTAGCCATACCAAAGTTGCGATATTGGCGCATTTTGATATTAATCCCTTTTTGATGCCCTATGACAACGATGGTCTGACCATCCAATTCTGCCAAGCCGCCAACGATGGCTTTATCATCAGCAAAATGGCGATCTCCGTGCAATTCGATGAACCTTTGGCACATCTGCTGCACATAAAAAAGCGTATAAGGTCGCTCTGGATGCCTTGAAAGTTGCACTTTATCCCAACCGCTGAGGTTGGCATAAATGTCTTTTATTTTATCTTTAATTTTTGCTTCCAACTCTGCCACCATAGTGGCTACATCAATTTCGCCCTGCTCGCCGATTTGCTTGATTTTTTCAAGCTGTTCGTAGAGGGTTTCAAGTGGTTTCTCAAAATCCAAAAACACCATGTCTTTTTAGTTTGGTTTAAATTTCCCGAATCCTGTTGTTTCACATTCCTAAATCTCTTCAATCAACGATTTAAATTTTTAGAAATTTTACAAAGCTACTAAATACCCCTCAGTATTTTAAGGTCAAAGGGGTCTGAAAGTGTTATTTTTTGAGGATAAAATATTTTATAAAAATTAATCCTTAAAAAGTTGTGATTTTTAAAATGACGGTTTACCTTTGCATCGCTTTTAAAAGAAAGGCGTCTTTAAAATTTAAGTGGTCTAACCTAATAAGATAATTGTCCGATTAATTCGGTCAGGTATGGTGTCATCTGGTTCGGTAGTTCAGTCGGTTAGAATACATGCCTGTCACGCATGGGGTCGCGGGTTCGAATCCCGTCCGGACCGCTTAAATCAAAGCTCAACAAGTTCTCTTGTTGGGCTTTTTTGTTTTTAATACAGATTTTACAAAAAAAAATGTCGAAACACAATGGTGTGTCTCGACATTTCCTCCAAATTACATCTCATAAAAAAAAATTAAGTATATATTGCTTTTAAACCTTTCTAATGAATCATCAGCTTACCGCTGCCTTGCTTGCCATTATTTTCAATGGTGAAAATATACAAGCCTCTCGCCAAATCCTTTCTTTCAAAATTAAACATCTTTCCTTCAAACTTCTCACTTCTCATCAATCGACCTGTAGCATCATAAAGCTTGAAAGAGCTTGGAAAAAGAGGGGGGTTAACATCATCCACTTCAAAAACTGCTATTTCTGTAAATGGATTAGGATATACTTTAATCGGTATGCCGTTGGCTTTTGGTGACTCGATGGTCGCCGAAATCAGGAAATTTTTTCCAACGGTATGGGATGTCCTGCTCGTTATAATAGGTGCGTTATAATCAAAATATATGGCTGCCTTGTTGAGGATAATAGATCCTAAAGTTAAATTCGGTTTTTGGTGAACGCGGAACTTCACGAAGCCCTGCGAGGCAGCCACATTGGAAAAACTGTCCACTAAACGGACATTGCTAAAGGTAAATTTAAGTACATTGCTTTCTATCAAATCCGCTTTGTACGGATGGCTACTGGCGCCGAATTCAATCGAAGACGGCTCCAGTAACGCCGACAATGTGTCACGGATAATAATGTTGAAAGCTGTATCCGTTCCCACGTTTTGGAAGCGAATCATATACTCCAGATCGGTATTAGGCTCAATTAAATGCTCCCTTTGATACCCTACTGGCGATGCCAGTTTGGTATTTGTTTCTAAGGAACTGACGATAGTTTGGCAGTCAATATCTACGAAAGGGTCACCGTCTGCCTCTGGCAATTGCAATACAAAACCTGTACTGACGCCACCAGAGGCATTCTGACCGCAACCTTCAATAGAAATGGCTACTAATTGGTTTGTGGGATAGCCTCTCTCTTGCTCTGCTTGCAAGCGGTAGGTTCTACCGTTCGGTTTAAAGGAAAATGTACGACTTTGACCTGCATTGAAGGTCTGATTACTTCTTAGGAAAACAACTTCATCTTCAATGACAATAGAATTAATAGGTGTAGATGTCGTTGCTTGCCCTGTGTTTCGGAGGTTGAATCTTAAACTATCTCTATCGCAGCTACCCGTTACTTCCATGCGAGCACCTCTCCACGAAGGGCAGATAGAATCAGGATAAATATGTGCCTCAGTGCAAGCTGTACGTCCCAATACTGAGGGGGTCTCGCATGATGCTTTAGCAACGATATTAAAGCGACCACATTGCAAAATATCTAAATCACCGACATTAAAACGGTATGTTCTACCATTTTTTGAAATAAGCGGCAATGTAGCACTTTGATAAATCAACGTCGTATCCAGTGTCACTTCTACATAAGCATTCTGAACGGGCATTGTGCCATTATTGCAAAAGCTAACAGTGTACGTGTTGTCAAAACATCTTCTTAAAATAGGGGTTCCAATATCCACACGAAGTCCTGTACAAGTCAAAACGGGTTTTACAGGAATATTAAAAATATCTGATTGATTAAATCCAGCAATATTGACTACCGAATCCGCAAAACAAGCTTGCCATAAATTATTAGGTGCAAATATGCTGAGTTTATAACGACCTGAATCCAATTGAAAAGCATAATTACCATCAGCATCTGTAGTGGCGTTGAAAATTTTATTAGCACCACCATCTGCTTTGACGACCCAACCCGCAATCCCTTTCTCATTATTATCAAGGCGACAATTTTGATTCAAATCTGTTACCACCTTACCCCTCAGTATATTTGAGTAAACCAAGCCTTCGCCATTGGTTTTTATCAAATAACCACTCTTTTTAGTCAAACTCCGAGTAGTGTTTTCAACTCGACCACTCAGTATAAAACCTTTATCAGCACACTCTTGCAAGCCAAAAAGTAGAAATAAAGAAAAATCGGTTCCGGGTGTTGATTCAACATCTTCGGTCATTTTATGTGACCATTTGACTTTACCGTCGCTATCCAGCTTTAATAATTCGGTTTCATTCAAAACTGGATTGATACCGTAGCCTAACACCACCATTCCACCATCTTCGGTGGGTAAAATATTAGAAATTTCTTTCGCTCCGCCTGAAAAAACGGGCATAACACCCCAAATTAATCGTCCGTCTGTTTTAAATTTAACGACATCGCGACCTGTACATACTGCTAAACTCCCATCTTTCAGGCGAATCAAACGAAAGAATGTATTAATATTGGAATTCAGATTAATAAGATTCAACTCAACACCTGCAGCACTCAGAATCCATAATACAGGACGCTTCTCTACTTTATCATTCAACTGCCATAAAATACTGCCGTCACTATCTTCTGCAAACCCGCTCAACATATTTTCTGAATTGGCATATTGCTTCGTCCAGATAGTATCACCTTGTGCATTTAATTTAATAAAAGTGGCTTTCAGATTATTATTAGTACACAATATTCCAAAGTTGCCTTGTGATAATGCTTGAAAATCTTGAAGTGATACATTAATAGGTATGCGTTTCATTGAAATAGAATCCGCATTGGGTGAAACTTTAACCCATTTTATAGCCGCCGAAGAATCATTCAAAGCAATAATGAAATTGCCATCTGATGCTTTAGCTAAAAGAACTTTATTAACTCTATTGATACCTAAAAATGTCCGATTTCTTAAAACTGAACCATCAATGTCCGTTTTGATAACTATTAATTGACTCTCATCATTGATACCACATGAAATAAAACCGCCATCAGGTGTCTGTAAAGTACGGAAAAGTGTTGCACTCGACGGATATGTACGCTTCCAACCCTGTGCTTGAAGGGCAATAACCCCAGCAAAAAGGCTTAAAAAGAGTGTTAATAACCGTAAATTGAGCTTCATGGAAGTCGTTTTATTTATGAGATGCAAGGCGTTATACCGTTTGATAGTACAAAGGTGGCTGCATTTTTTGCAGTGTGCAATTACATTTAATGGCTTTTGTAAAAAGAAATTCATTTTAAGTATTTGATTGTCAATGATTTATGTATAATTTTGTAAAAATTTAACGCTTTTTATTATTTTTTTTGTTATAAAATAATTAACTGAATTACCATTTCATTATTCCATAAAACGTCAACTTGTATGCTCGGTAGTCAACTGCTTCAAATTATAAAATCGCTGGATAAGCGTGATATGCGAGAACTATACAAGGTTGTTCGGTCTCCATATTTCAATCAAAGAGAAGACGTGATATTGCTTTTTGATTGGATTGATAAATCCCTGAATAGCAAATTACCAGACTTATCTAAAGAAAAAGTTTTTTCAGAAATATTTCCTGACAAAAAGTATAACGATGTTTTGATGCGACAAATGATGTCGTACCTCTATAAAATCATTCAGAAGTACCTTATTACTGAGGGGGTAATTCAAAATGATATGGAATCTCAAATCTATTTGACACATGCGCTAAGACAACGTAATGCAGATAAAATTTTAGAAAAACAGCTTAATGATTCTTTAGAAATAATTGATAATCAAGGTTTTAAAAATGCCAAATATCATTATTTGAAGTATTCACTTCGAGTTGAACAATATGATTATTGGAGTAAAAAAAATAGAAGTTCAGAATTGAATCTTCAAGACTTATCTGATGAATTAGATTTTTTTTATTTATCGGAAAGATTGCGACAAGCCTGTATTATGCATTCTCATCAAACCATTACTAAGCATATTTATGAACAACATTTATTGAAAGTTGCGCTCGATAAAATTAATAAGTTTCCCAATATACCCCCCTCAGTATCAGCTTATTTTCACACATACAAAGCCTTGACTGAACCTGAGAATGAAGACCATTTTCATCAGTTGAAAAATATTATAATTGTTCAAGGTTTTTTATTCCCTGAAAATGAGCGACAGGATTTATACATTTTAGCAACTAATTATTGTATTCGTCGATTAAATCAAGGTGAAAAATCTTATGGGAGAGAAGCCTTAGAACTTTATCAAGCTCGATTAGATAATAATGTTTTGCTTGAAAATGGCATATTACCTATCTATACTTATAAAAACATTCTCGTACTCGCCCTCAAAGCTGAAGAATACGAATGGGCGGAGCGTTTCCTTCACGATTTCAAGCAATATCTGCCTGAAAAAGAGCGAGAGAATATTTTTCAATACAATCTGGCTTTGTTTTATTTTAGAACAGGGAAATATGATGAGGCGATGGTCTTATTGCAAAAAGTGAATTTGCATGATGTGCTGTATAACTTAGATGCGAGGCGACTTTTGGCGCGTATTTACTACGAATTAGATGAAATAAATGCCTTGCATTCATTGATAGAAAGCTCAAAAGTATATCTCCATCGCCAAAAAGGCATTGGCTATCACCATGATATGTATGCCAATTATTTTAGATTTTTGGATAAAATGATGAAAATTGACTTGAAAAAGGCAGAAGTGCGGTCAATACTGAGGGGGGAAGTAGAAGCCACTCAACTCCTTGCGGAACGTGAGTGGCTTCTCCAAAAGCTCAGTTAATAATTTTCATCCTTGCACATACACCACCGTTTTTTCTTCAAAGTAAGGCACTTTGAAAAACTTTGTAATAGAGTTGGTTTCAGCATAATGCCCTTTGCCTAATAATTTGATTTCCTCTTTTATATTGCCGCCTTTCAAGGCTAAAAGACCGTTGGGTAAAGCGTGAATTTGCTGTTTTTTGATTAAATGTGCACTCCAATGCACCAATTTATCGATTGTTGCGACGGCGCGGGTAATGACAAAATCAAACTTTTTGTTTTTTATTTCTTCGGCTCTAATGTGTTGCGCTACTACATTTTTTAAGCCCAAAGCAGCCGCTATTTCCTGCACGACTTTTATTTTTTTACCAATACTATCCACCAACATGAAAGATACTGAGGGGTATAAAATGGCGAGCGGAATTCCTGGAAAACCGCCGCCTGTGCCCAAATCTAAAACCTCTGCACCGTCTTTAAACTGCACAATTTTAGCAATGGCGAGAGAATGCAAGACATGATGAGTGTATAAATTACCCATATCTTTTCTTGAAATAACATTGATTTTTTCATTCCATTCGGTATAAAGCGGCAATAATTGCTCAAATTGCTGCTTTTGCAAGTCCGTTAGATTGGGAAAGTATTTTAAAATTTCAGTCATAATATGGTTTTTGAATGTTTCTTTTGAAAAAACAGGTACTTTTGCACAAAATTAAAAAATGGAATCGAAACGTCAGAAACAAGTGGCTGAATTAATCAAACGTAATTTCAGCTTGGTGATACAAGAAGAGTCGCCGAATATATGTGGGAGTCAAGTGTTGGTCTCTGTTACAATGGTGGCAGTGACTCCTGATTTGAGCTATGCGAAAATTTATCTCAGCATTTTTAATACTGAACAGAAATTAGAACCGCTGTTGCTTTTACAAGAAGAATTGCCGATTTTGAAATCAAAACTCGCTCATCGCATCCGCAAACTGGTTCGCATTATCCCCGATATTGCTCTTTTTTATGATGATACCATTGATGAAATGTACCGCATAGATGATATGATGAAAAAATTAGAAGCAGATGGGCAATTTGGCAAACCAGAAGACAAAGATTAATTGAGAATTGAAAATTGAGAATTGAAAATGTCCATTTCATTTTCAATTCTCAATTTTTTGATGTCTTTATGATTGCGACTAATATTTTGATAATTTCTTCACAATCATTTTTTATTGAATTGTATGGTATGTTTTCCAAAAAATCAGAATCTTTTAGTAATGAGTGCAAAAGCATAAGATTTATCATGTATTAAGTTGATTTTCATAGTACGTTTTGTTTTAATTAAAAACTAAAAATAATAACACTTCATCATATTGCAAGTAATTTTCAATTTTCAATTTTCAATTAAACGAATGCCTTTTTCTTCTAAAACGACTTTTCTCAATTTATAAAGACTCCCAATCGCTCGTTTAAAAGCCTTTTTGCTCATGCCGATTGAGGCATATATTTCATCGGGGGAGCTATTATCTGTCAGAGATAAATAGCCGTTGGTTTCTTTCAATTTTTTTAAAATAATATCCGTTGCATCGGGTAATTGATTGCGATAGCCTTGTTTTTGAAGAGCAATATCCATTTTGCCATCTTCCCTAATCTGCTTGACATACCCCCTCAGTATTTGACCCGTTTTGATGGGTTGAAAAATTTCGTTTTTAAAAATTAATCCAATGTATAAATCATTGACAATCAATTTGTAACCCAAATCCGTTTGCTTCCAAACCACTATTTTGACTTCATCATTTTCTTTGAGTTCATCATCGGCTGTTTCTGACAAATACTTTGCAATTTTTGAAGACGCATATATTCTATCGGTCGCTTCATCGAGCAAAATTTTGACGAGATAGACTCTTCCGACCATCATTTTTTCATCTTGCTCTCGAAAAGGAACGAAGAGGTCTTTCATCAAACCCCAATCCATATATGCCCCATTCGCCGCCACATCTTTGACAACCAAGCCCACTATTTCGCCCAACGTTCCGAAAGGTTTTTCAGTAGTAGCAATCACGCGATCTTCTGAATCGCAATAGAGAAAAACCTCTAATTCGTCGCCAGCTTCTAAACCATGCGGCACATATCGTTTGGGCAAAAGCACTTCACCATAAGTACCAGCATCCAAATAAGCCCCAAAACTCAATGTTTTGACCACTTCAAGCGTAGAATATTGACCAATTTTTATCATATACTGTTAACAATTTAAAGCACCGCAAACACTCAAAGTTTGTCCCGACACATACGCGCTCATATCTGAACCTAAAAAAACGCAAGCATCTGCGACTTCCTCCCCCTTGCCCATCCGACCCAACGGAATGGCTTTCATAAAACTATCTTTTACCTCTGCACTCAATACATGCGTCATTTCCGTTTCAATATAGCCTGGCGCGATGGCATTGCAACGGATATTGCGATTGCCATATTCTTTAGCAATTGATTTTGAAAAACCAAAAATCCCTGCTTTAGATGCTGCATAATTGGCTTGACCAGCATTGCCGAACACACCCACCACACTACTCATATTAATAATAGAGCCGCTTCGCTGTTTGAGCATCGGGCGAAGGGCATGTTTAGTAATATTGAAAACAGATTTCAAATTGGTGGTCATCACTTCATCCCACTGCTGTTCAGTCATTCGCAACATCAGATTGTCGCGCGTGATGCCAGCATTATTCACTACTATATCTAAGCGACCCAGTTCTTTCACGACATTATTTATCAAAGCCTCAGCATCGCTGAACGAAGCCGCATCTGAGCGATAAGCCTTGACGGTTGTGCCTGCATTGGTCAATTCTGTAGCCAATGCTTCCGCTTTTTCAGCAGACGATTCTGATACATATGTGAACGCAACTGTTGCACCCTGCTCTGCAAAACGCCGAACGATGGCTTCACCGATGCCCCTCGAACCACCCGTTATAAGGGCTACTTTATTTTCAAGAAGTTTCATATTTTATTAAAATGGTATTTATAATAAAATTATTTTCAATATTTTATGGAAAATATAGAAATACTGAGGGGGCATACCTAATGAATACGCCCCCTCAGTATGAAGACAAAAGTAATTGTAAAAATTGAAAAGGAGAAACTAATTGAGTTATTGAATAGAATGCGAAGTCAACCTACATTTTACTCTCAGTATTTGACGAACTTCATCTGGCGAAACGATATAAGGCTGATAGCGGTCGTTATCTGAAATCAAGCGCATTTCACGCAAATTGCTGCCATTTTTCACTTGTTGAATGCGTTTCGCTACCACCACATCCGTCACGACCACATACACTTGATTGTCTCGAATCGGCTCGCCACGTTCAAGCGGTTCACAGACTACAATATCGCCATTGGTGATTGTGGGCATCATAGAATCGCCGCTGATTTCAAAAGCAATCAAGTTACCATCCAAACCGGGGATGGTAAATTTCTGAAATTCAGAGAGGTACTGAGGGGTATCAGTGGTAGTCGCATACCCTGCCATCGCTCGGTCAGGTACGAGCACGATGTTTTGCCTGCCTGCAAAAGCACGGTCAGATTTGGCACGTGTAGGGAAATCAGCAAAGCCAGGGAGAAATATTTCATCTGAAAAGCCGAAGACATAATCGGCACTGATGCCATAAATGTTAAATAATTTATGCAATTGCTCTACCGTTATATTTCTATCGCCTTTGAGAATGGAGTTAATCACGTGATTGTACGTTCCTAATTTGGAGGCAATATCGCTCTTGCCTTTGATTTTGTTTGATTTTTCAAGTTCTTCAAACACGAAACGGAAACGTTGGTTGACAATACTTTCTGAAAATTCGCCCATAGCTTGGAGTTATTTTTTTAATAGATGATAAAATTTTATGTTTTATAAAAGACTTCAAATCAATTTAATATCGGCTAAAAGTTCGTTATATTTGTTTGATACTGAGGGGGTGCAAAGTTGAGTTTAAAATTGAATAAAAATAAATGTTGAAAACTTGTTGAAAAAAAATGTTTAAAATGTTTAAAATAATTTGTGTTATTAAAACTTTTTGTTTTAAATTTGTTCTGAAATTATGTTTTATAAAACATAACCATGTAAATTTAAGATTGTAAAGATACAATTCGTTTTTAAAAGACCAAACAATCATGAGTAATAATAATTCAAAAAGCGGCGGTTTGAAAGTTGTTTTCAAACAGGATGCAGATTCAATTGTGCCTCAGCCAACTCCCAACTCCAACGGTTACGCACCAGAAGAGTCATTCAAAGAATATATTGACCATATTCTTAAAGGGTTATACCGTTTCAAAGCTGTTTTGCAGCATCAATTTGAGCGTCGTACACTCGGTATATTCGAGAAAAAGTATGTAATGACATTTGCTAAAGTATGTATATTAGCGATAATTATGTTATTTATACTAAAAAAGGATATTGCGTATAATTTTAATTCCCCTAACTTTGCAGAAGAAAAAGTTAGTAAGGAGAAAACATACACGGACAAGCACAGGAAAGATTACGCTACACAAGCCTCTTTGGGAACAGTCGTTAATGACTTATCGCCAGCCGCACCCGAAGATTTACGCGAATCACAAGTCCGCTCTTATATTGAACATTTCTCCAACACAGCAGTAGCTGAAATGGATCAGTTTGGTATTCCTGCAAGCATTAGCATGGCGCAGGCAATTATCGAAAGCCGTTCTGGTACAAGCAAATTAGCTGTTAGGAATAACAATCATTTCGGAATAAAATGTTTTTCCAAAAGTTGCCCTGAAGGGCATTGTTCAAACTTCACGGACGATCATCATAAAGATTTTTTTAGAAAATATGGTGGACCAATAGATTCTTGGAGGGAACACAGTCATTTTTTAATGAAAAACAGTTACCGCAAATTATTGAAATTTGGCAAAGATTACAGAGCTTGGGCAAGAGGGTTAAGAGAATATGGCTACGCTACCGATGCTACTTATGACAAAAAACTCATTTCAGTTATTGAAAAATATGAATTAAGTCGTTTAGATGATCTATAAATTTCAAAAAATCAAATCATTTCATTTATTTAACAAAACCATTGCATTATGTCAAAATTTATTTTTACAGCCTGTTTACTCGTTCTCTTAGCGAGCTTTTTAAATTACCCACCTCAAAAAAACGAGTCAAAACCAAATCCTAAGCAAGAATCGTCTATTATTTTTCCTATCAGCGAGCAGATTAAAATAGCGCGTTTGGAAAAGCAGATTACTCAAAAGGAATTGGCTACAAGAGTAGGATTGACTAAAATGAACATCGAGCGTATTGAAAAAGGTCAACTTGTACCTGCTAATGATGTTCTTGAAAAACTTGAAAAGGAATTGAGTGTACAGCTCAACTTGAATGGTTATTGAGTAAAATCTACGATCATTCTATTTTTGAGAAATTGTTTACACCTTTTAGTAACCTCATAATTTATTTTTATGAAGTAGATTAGGAGGTTTCTTTCTCAGCAAAAAAAGGTGTTTATTATATGTTTATTTTGCTTTTGTGTATATGCAAATATGGTTACTAACCTTTAGTGGTTATTTAAATTGTTTATTTTGTTTTCTCATAGTTTGTTTTTTTACGAACCACCGTTATCCACATCGGTGGTTTGTATTTTTTAGGGCTTTAGCCCCTAACCCCCGAAGGGCAGGGTTGATTGGTTCTAAAAAAAAGACGTTCTTTGACAAAAAATTGGCGAATATGCAATATACAATAAAAGATTTTTTTTCGACAATAGTCGACCCTCGTCGGGGACAAGGTCAGCGTCATAGTTTGGAAAATATTATGGTAATAATCATAATGGCCATAATAAGCGGTCATCAAGGTATTCGCGGCTTTTCGCGATTTGCCGAGAATAATGAAACTGAATTGACCGAAGTCTTAAAATTAAAGCATGGAGTACCTTGCTATCACACTTTTCAAGTTCTTCTAACCTCTTTGAATGAACAAATAGTGGTACAAAAATTTATGACTTGGATGCGTCAATATCATAATGAATTGGCAGACAATTTTATCTCTTTAGATGGTAAAGTCGTCAAATCAACGGTCAACGGTGGTAATACAGCCTTTCAAAATTTTGTATCCATAGTCAGTGCCTTTGGTCATCAAAGCGGAATGGTCTATGGCATGAAATCTTTTGAAAACGGTAAAAGTGGTGAAATACAGGCTCTTCGAGACCTTGTTATGGATTTAGGCTTAACAGATAAAGTATTTACAGTCGATGCTTTGCATACCCAAAAAAAACACTTGACATGATTTTAAGCCTTCAATGCCATTTTTTAGCCCAACTCAAGCGTAATTGCCGTAAATTATGGGAAATAGTGGCACTTTATACAGCTCTTAGTCAACCCATGTCGACCTGTGAATACTACGAGGAGGAACATGGACGGCAAGTACATCGCCGTGTAGAACTTTATGACAACCAAACTCAAATCCCAAAAGGATGGAATGGTATCACCCGATTTGTAAAAGTACGCCGTTGGGGAACTCGAAAAAATAAACCTTTTCACGAAGTATCATTTTACGTGCTCAGTAAACCCATTAATTCTGCTCTCATCGTTGCCAGAGCCATTCAAGGACACTGGAAAATTGAGAATGAGTTACATTGGATAAAAGATGTTAATTTAGGTGAAGATGATATGACTCCATCTAACAAAAACACAGTCGCTCTTTTAGTATATCTTAATAAGATGGCTATCAACACCCTTAAAGCAGCAGGCTTTAAACCAGTGAAAGATACCTTTGCTAAATTCGCCAATAAAGTCAATGAACTTGCTAAATTATTCAAAAATTAGAACCAATCAACCCTGCCCCAAGGGGGAATTCCTACGAAAATAATATCACCTCTTTTTTTTCAAAGGCTTTTCATCAAATAATTTTATTTCAGGTAATAATCGAAAGGTTTTACGATGATGAGGCGTTGCACCGAATGTCATTATTGCTTCCCGATGTTTTTTAGTCGGATAACCTTTATTAATATCCCATCCATAGTGTGGATACTGAGGGGTCAAGTCGCGCATATATTCGTCGCGGTGGGTTTTGGCAAGCACTGATGCGGCAGCTATTGAAGCAAATTTGGAATCCCCTTTTATAACACAGACATAAGGAATATTCATTTGGGTTTTAAAATATTTGCCATCTATCAAGAGTAGTTCAGGTTTTATTGTCATATTTTGAATAGCTCTATTCATAGCCATATATGAAGCGTTGGCAATATTAAATTCTGCTATTTCATCTAAGTCTGCCATACCCACACCCCAAGCCAAAGCCTGTTCCTCAATGATTTGTCGCATTGAAAAGCGTTTTTTGACGCTCATCAATTTGGAATCATTTAAAACATCATCGTCAAAATTTTTAGGTAAAATGACTGCGGCAGCAAAAACAGGACCCGCCAAGCAGCCTCGCCCTGCTTCGTCGCAACCGGCTTCTATGAGCAAAGGGTCGTGGAAAGGAAAAAGTTTCATGTAATTTTAGTATTCAAATGTTAAAGACTGAGCAGGAAATTCAAATAAACATTTTTCACGAACCAATTTCGCTACTTTTTCAGGCACCATAGCATCCCAACCTTCTTCATCGTGTTTTATCATTTTCAAGACTAAAGTTGAATAAATATGGAGGCTTTCAGCATGAAACTCTTGAATATCTACCACATGCCGCGAATCCAAAAGGTGTTTATATAAAAATTTGACCCCATCTGGCACAGGCATATTTTCAGCAGTCATCAAAGTATCGCTGCCTTCTTGAAATAGTGGATATACATAAACCGTCACATTGCGCGTAAACAATTCACCAAAAGCGGTTAATAAACGACCATCCAAATTGTTATAATATTTTTCATTAACGGTGTCTAATAATTGTTTGACACCGACTACTAAACCTAATTTCTGAATTTTAAAATCAGAATAATAATCAATCAATTTTTGATGTTGTTCACAATTAGAAATAATCACCGTCTGACCCAAAGCACATAACAAATCAGCCCTGTCAAGAAAATCCTGCTCATCGAGATTTCCTTCAAGCATGAGGTTATCAAGGGTAATCTCAGTGAGGAGGTAACTTTTCTTAGCATCTACATCTTTTTCATTGCGAAATTGCGCCCAACTCGCATTTATCATATCCTCATTCACGAGCGTAACCGGTCTGAAACTACCTCTCACAACCAATAAATTTTTTCTATATAAAAACTCAGAAGGATGTAAATTGCGTTTGTCGGGACCGAACATCGCCACATCACTCATTTTATGTTTGATTAACCAAAGACTCAATAAACGGTTGTCAATGTCCTTAAAATCGCCACCACTCAAGCGAATCATATCAATCGAGACGCGTCCATGAAGACTATCCATGAGAGACTGAATCAAAATTTCAACATCGTGGCTATACCGATAAACACCATAAAGAAGGTTCACACCCAATACACCAATGGCTTGCTGTTGCAATTTATTATCATTATCGAGCATCTTGACGTGGATGACAAGGTCGTTGGTTTTGCCTCCCGGTTTGAGCTGAAAACGCAAGCCGAGCCAACCTTCGCCTTTGATGGTTTTGCTGAAATTCATAGCAGCAACGGTATCTGCAAAGGCGAAAAAATTAGTATTGGGGCGTTCATGTTTCAAGCGCGTTTCCATGAGTTCAAACTCATGATCGAGCATTTTATACAGGCGGCTCTCGCATACGTAGCGACCATTTGGTTCAGGCCCATAAATTTCATCTGAATAAACTTTGTCGTAAGCAGACATCGTTTTGGCAACAGTCCCAGCGGCTGCACCGACTTGAAAAAAATAACGCGCTACTTCCTGTCCTGCACCTATTTCCGCGAAAGTACCGTAAACCCTATCATCGAGGTTGATTTCAAGAGCTTTTTGCTCAGTTTCAAGGCTTTGACGATGTTTTTTCTGATGATTCATTTCACTTCAACTTTTTGCAAAAATATTTAAAAAACTTGATAAATACTGAGGGGTGTAAATATATAATCTTAATAATGCCTGAATTACCACAAAACATAGTGGCGGAACTGCTGTTAAATGTGTAATTTTGCCTAAAATCTCCCTTTTTACTGAGGGGGTAAATTGAAGTAAAGTCCTTAACCATTTTGCAACTAAAATCTATATATGATGTCAATTAAAAATGAGGTAGAAACCCTACATAAAGCGGTAAAAGATGACCGCTATCAATCGCATGATTATTATCAAATAGATGAACTTCTCACGGAGGAACACTTGCTCGCACGCGATGCCGTGCGGACTTGGGTGAAGCAAGAAGTGAGTCCAATTATTGAAGATTACGCCAATAGAGCCGCTTGCCCCAAGCATTTATTCAAGGGATTGGGCGAGATTGGTGCTTTTGGGCCTTCATTGCCTGCTCAATATGGTTGTGGAGGCATGGATGAAATAGCCTATGGCATCATCATGCAAGAGTTGGAGCGTGGCGATTCGGGCATCCGTTCGATGGCTTCAGTTCAAGGCTCGTTGGTGATGTATCCGATTTATAAATTTGGTAGCGAAGAGCAAAAGCATTATTATTTGCCAAAATTAGCATCGGGTGAAATGATTGGTTGCTTTGGATTGACAGAGCCTGATCATGGTTCAAATCCGGCTGGCATGATTACGAATGTGAAAGATGATGGCGATGCCTACATATTAAATGGTGCAAAAATGTGGATAACCAATGCGCCAGTTTCTGATATCGCCGTCGTATGGGCAAAGCGAGAAGATGGAAAAATCATCGGTTTGATTGTTGAAAAAGGCATGAAAGGCTTCACCGCTCCTGAAATTCATGGAAAATGGTCGCTTCGCGCATCTGTTACAGGTGAGTTAGTTTTTGAAGATGTGCGCGTGCCTAAGAAAAATGTTCTGCCCAATGTTGAAGGCTTGAAAGGACCCTTGACTTGCTTGTCAAAAGCGCGTTATGGCATTGCTTGGGGGGCTATTGGGGCTGCTTTGGATTGTTACGATTCGGCTTTGCGTTATTCAAAAGAGCGTGAGCAGTTCGGAAAACCCATCGGGCAATTTCAATTGACACAAAAGAAATTGGCTGAAATGATTACCGAAATCACTAAAGCACAACTCTTAGCTTGGCGGCTCGGCACTTTGGCAAATAAAGGCAATGCCACAGCGGCTCAAATTTCGATGGCAAAACGAAATAATGTGAATATGGCACTTGAAATTGCTCGCGAAGCTCGTCAAATTCATGGTGGCATGGGCATTACAGGCGAATATCCGATTATGCGGCATATGATGAACCTTGAATCAGTTATCACGTATGAAGGCACACACGATATTCACTTACTTATCACAGGCATGGACGTTACTGGTTTAAATGCTTTTTACTAAGAAACAATAAATTTCTGATAAAAACATAAAATACTGAGGGGGTATAACTAATTGATTTTCAATTAATTACAAATCTATCAGGTTTTTAAAACCTGATAGGTTTATTGCCTCTTTATTTTGCCCGACTACTTTTTATCACATTTTAACATTTTTTTCGTTGTATAGTCATCAAATTTATCATTTTAATAGGTAAAACACATGATCAAACAAATTATTTTTTTAATATGGCTTATCATTGGCGGTTCTTCTCAAATCGTTTTTAGCCAAAAGCCCGTAACGATTAAGCTCGATAATCCATCTTTCGAGGATTATCCACAAGCGGCTCATACGCCCCAAGGTTGGTACGATTGCGGTTTTGCAGGCGAATCGCCACCCGATGTACAACCCAATTTAACTTTCAAAGTCAATAGAGTCGCATCGCATGGCAACACATATCTCGGTTTAGTTGTGCGAGATGTCAATACATGGGAGGCTGTGGGTCAAAGGCTTAAATCACCCCTTTTGAAAGGCGTCAATTATACATTTAGCCTTGATTTGTCGAGGTCTGAATTGTATGAAAGTCAAAGTCAAGCTACTAAAAAAACTGTCAATTATATCACGCCCGTCATTATCCGCGTCTGGGCAGGTACAGGCTATTGCTCAAAAGCTGAAATGCTGGATGAAACTGAGCCTGTAACCGTTGGTAATTGGAAAAAATATACTTTCAAATTCACTCCAAAAGCCACTCATACCCATTTTATGATTGAAGCATTTTATAAAGTGCCGACTGTTTTTCCATATAACGGCAATATATTAGTGGATAATGCGAGCGATATTGTAGCTGAAGAAGAAAAGCCGATTGCTACCGCTAAACAACCTCCGCCGCCAGTAAAAACGACGACGCCGAAACCCATTAAAACAACTAAAACGACTACCCCCTCAGTATTGGCTGATGTAAAAACGCCAAAAACAAAGCCTATCCCTACAACACCTATTGAAACAGTGGAAGAAACCGCTGTTAAAAATACTAAATTGCAAGAAGGGCAGATTATCAAAATTGAAAAAATGCAGTTTGCCCCCAATTCATCTGATATTCAAAAGGAATCTTTTCCTCAGTTGGATGAAGTCTATAATTTATTGGTAACAAATCCGACACTCATTGTCGAAATCGGCGGGCATACTAATATGGTCATTGAAGATATGGAAAGCATCAAACTTTCAACCGAAAGGGCAAGGGCAGTAGCTGATTATTTAGTCACTAAAGGCATCGAACGGAATAGACTCGTGGCACGTGGATATGGTAAAAGTAAGCCCATCGTAAAAGAAAATTCTGCTGCTGCCAATAAAGTCAATCAAAGAGTTGAGATAAAAATACTCAGCATAAATGGTTGATTATTTAGATTTTCAACAATTTAAAAAAAAGGCATTTGCATGGGCTGCAAATGCCTTTGATATTTGTTGTTGCCTTGACAATAATGGCTATACTGAGGGGTTGCTCGCTCCTGAATTTGACTGTATCATTGCCTGTGGCGTTCAAGATGAAATCGTCTTGAAAGATGATGCTTTTGCTTTTGAAAAATTGAAACAATTTCAAATTGAAAAACAGGATTGGCTGTTTGGATTCCTATCTTATGACTTGAAAAACAGTGTTGAAAAATTAGAATCCGACAATTTTGATGGTATTCAAATGCCCGATTTACATTTCTTTCAACCACAAATTGTTTTAAAAATATCGAAAAATAAGTGCGAAATTGTCACTGCGAGCGGAGCGTGGCAGGAGGGGGGTAATACAAATCAAGTTTCCAAAAGCAATATTATTTTTGAAGAAATTAAAAATTTTGATTTAAATGAAAACGATACACAAAATATTGATTTTCAATTAAAAACACGTTTTAATAAAAACCAATATTTAGAAAAAATTGAACAAATAAAGCGTCATATACTGAGGGGGGATATTTTTGAAATGAACTTCTGTCAAGAGTTTTATGGTGAAAATGTTTTGCTCAATCCTATCCATCTTTTTTTTAAATTGAATGAAATTGCTCAAGCTCCTTTTTCAACTTTTTATAAATTCAAGGATAAATACCTCCTCTGCGCATCGCCCGAAAGGTTTATGAAAAAAGAGACTCAACAACTCATTTCTCAGCCCATAAAAGGGACTTCAAAAAGAGCGAATACTCCAAAAGGGATAAACGAAGAAGTTGATAAACTACTCAAGACTGCCCTTCAAAATGACCCTAAAAACCGCTCTGAAAATGTGATGATTGTGGATTTGGTGCGCAATGATTTAGGTAAAAGTTGTGTGGCAGGCAGTGTGAAAGTCACTGAATTATTTGGTATTTATTCGTTCCCAACGGTGCATCAAATGATTTCGACGATAGAAGGAACGCTACGCTCCGACGTTCATTTTATAGATGCTTTGAAAAATGCTTTCCCGATGGGCAGCATGACAGGTGCTCCGAAAGTGCGCGCGATGCAGCTCATTGAGCAATATGAATTGACTCAACGCGGCTTGTATTCAGGGGCGGTCGGCTATATCACACCAGAAGGCAATTTTGATTTTAATGTGGTGATTCGCAGCATTTTATACAATTCAAAAAATCGTTATTTGTCGTTTCAGGTAGGCGGTGCTATCGTTGCAGATTCTGTTGCAGAAGATGAATATGAAGAGTGTTTGGTAAAAGCGCAAGGGGTGCTGAAGGCGTTGGATAAAACGATTGATATAGAGTCCAGCGGACTCATACGTTTGTAGAAATGTATCTCATAAACGAATTTTACGAGTCTAGCGGACTCGCACATTTAAATCCTTTTGAAACCATTTTACCGTGTTTAAAAATACTATATTACAAAGCCAAACTTTCCAACAAGCCAATATAAGTTTTAATGCCCTCTTCTATTTCATTGACATAAATAAATTCATCAGCCGTATGTGAGCGAGCGGAATTGCCCGGTCCTATTTTCAAAGTATCAAACGGCATCAAGGCTTGGTCGCTCAACGTCGGTGAGCCGTAGTGTGATAAGCCCATTTCGATACCCCTCAGTATCAAGGGGTGATTTAAGGCGATTTTTGAAGAATTGAGGCGAAAAGAGCGCGGTTTTAATTCAGATTCAACTTGTTTTTGCAGGATTTCAAAAATTTCAGCATTGGAATAACACTCATTTGAACGGATGTCGATGACAAATTTACAGGTATCAGGCACGACGTTGTGCTGCGTTCCTGCTTCGATTTGAGTGACTGTCATTTTCACTTCGCCCATGAATTCTGATTTTTTTTCAAATCTAAAATTCTTTATTTTTTCAATATCCTCCAATGCTTTATAGATAGCATTCACGCCTTCATTGCGTGCCGCATGACCCGCCTTCCCATGAGCGATGCCATCAATCACCATCAAACCTTTTTCAGCAACTGCCATTTGCATCAAGGTCGGTTCGCCCACGATTCCTACTGTTATGGAGGGTAAATGAGGTAAAATCGAAGCAATACCATTCACTCCCGAAATTTCCTCTTCTGCCGTAGCCGCTAATATGAGATTGAAAGGCAATTTTTTATTGTAAAAAAAACAAAATGTTGAAATTAAAGAAACCAATGCTCCGCCTGCATCATTTGAACCCAATCCATATAATTTTCCATCAATAATATCAGCAGAAAATGGGTCACGCGTCCAGCCGTTAACAGGTTTGACGGTATCGTGGTGAGAATTTAATAGGACAATAGGCGCTTTTGGATTTTCAGAATAATGCTCATTTTTTACAATGATATTATTGCCTATACGCTCTGTTGGAATATTTTTTTCAATGAAAAAATTTTGAATAATGGCAGCGGTCTTATCCTCTTCTCTTGAAAATGAAGGTGTAGCAATGAGTTGCTGTAAGAGAGCTATTATTTCGTTAGGATGTGTCATTCAAATTTTTAACTTATTGAAAATCAAAGACTTATGTAATTTTAATTAAAGACTCAACCTCGTTCCCAAATCTTGAAGCACCCCCTCAGTACCGCATATTACAACGGATTTTACGCCATTTTTCAGAGCATCAAATGCATTATCAAGCTTAGGAATCATGCCTTCAAAAAAAGTTCCGTCGGATTTGCCTTGTTGAAATTCAGCGTAATTGATATTCGGAATTACAGAATTATCATCATTTACATCTGACAAAACGCCTTGTTTTTCAAAGCAAAATTTTAAAGTCACATCAAATTTTTGACTCAAGCCAACAGCCAGTGTTGAGGCGATTGTATCGGCATTCGTGTTGAGTAATTGCCCTTTTTTATCATGCGTAATGGGCGCAAAGACAAGGGTTTGTGCGGTTTCGAGCATTTTTGACAACCCCTCAGTATTGACGGCATCAATATCTCCTGCGAAGCCATAATCTATATTTCCTTTCGTTCTTTTATGCGCTAAAATGCTGTTCAAATCTGCTCCTGTCAAACCCAATGCATTGCAATTATTGGCTTGTAGTTGAGCGACGATTTTTTTATTAATTAAACCAGCATATACCATTGTCACTACGTCCAAAGTTTCTTCGTCGGTGATGCGCCGACCTTCTATTTTTTGAGGTTCAATTTGCAATTTTTTCAATAACACATCTGCTATTTTACCACCGCCATGCACCAGTATTTTCTTCGTTTGGATAGCTGCAAAATCCGTCAAAACTTGCTTCAATACTGAGGGGTTATCCACAACATTGCCACCTATTTTTATAATAACTAATTGATTGTCAATCATTTAAAAATAATTATAATTTATTTTTCAACAAATTGTTTATAACTGCCATAGCTGCATAAGTCCGATTATTGGCTTGTTCAATCACGATGGAAGTAGGCGAATCCAGCACTTCATCCATGACGATTTGATTGCGGCGAACGGGCAAACAGTGCATGAATTTACCATTATCAGTCAAAGCCATTTTCTCTTTTGTAATCGTCCAAGAGCTATCCATGCTCAATATTTTCCCATAATCTTTGTAGCTCGACCAGTTTTTAGTGTAGATAAAATCGGCATTTTCAAATGCCTTATTTTGATTATACTCAATCCGACACCCCTCAGTAAAAGACTCGGCTAACTCATAACCTTCGGGATGCGTTATGACAAATTCGTAATCAGTCACTTTCATCCATTCCACAAACGAATTGGGCACTGCTTGCGGCAATGCCTTCGGATGTGGTGCCCAACTTAATACAACTTTCGGCTTGGGTTTGGTCTTGAATTGTTCAATCGTCAACCAATCGGTCAACGATTGCAGGGGATGAACCATCGAACCTTCGAGACTTATGATTGGTACTTGCGCGTATTTTTTGAATTTGGAAATCACATAATCCTGATAATCTCTTTCGCGGTCAATCAAAGTAGGAAATGAGCGAACGCCGAGAATATCGCAATATTGGCTCATCACCGCCGCTGCTTCTTGAATATGCTCCGCTTTATCGCCATTCATGACCACGCCTTCTTCGAATTCGAGCTTCCAACCTGTCTCAGCATTCATCGAAATGATGGTCATGCCGAAGTTGATAGCCGCTTTTTCGGTGCTCATACGGGTGCGAAGAGAAGGGTTGAAAAAAATCAGACCGAGCGTTTTGCCCTTTCCGATTTCAGCAAATTTTGAAGGATTGGCTTTGCAAGCCTTGGCATCGGCAAGCAATCCTAAAGGGTCGTCCACGTCATGAACAGAGGTGAAATGTTGCATTTTCTGCTTGATTCTATTTTAAAACGAAATGTTTGAATATATTTTAAAAAAAGAATCGCAAATTTAAAGACTTTTAAATGTTTTTAAGATATTTTAAAAAGAAAAACTCAAATTCACCTCATGCGTAGTGCCTGCATAAGGTCCGTAAGACTGAAAGGAGTAATCGAAGCCATAGCCAATCTTGAAATTATTGCTTGAGCCCATGCCTTTTCCTACAATAATCCCCGTTTCTGCATGAATTTTCCCTTGCAATGAAGTGCCCACGCCTATCCAAAAACTGGAGCCCATTTGATAACGGGCATTGAGGTCAATATTAATCGGCACATTCGGTGCATATCTCACCGAAGCGGAAGGCTCAATAAAAGATGATTCACCGATATAATGATACCACCCGACGTTCGCAAAATAATGCTGAACGCGCTTGGTAGAGAAACTGCCATCAGCGGAAGGAAATTTTAAGTCGAGACCCATCACTTGCGGAACAGACATGCCTGCATAAAAATAATCGTCGTCAAAAACGCCATCCATGCGTTGATAATAAAAAACACCCATGCCGAGGTCGGGATAAATTTGCATTCTATCGGAGAGGGCGCGGATGTCGTTGGGGTCACGCAATTTCAATTCAGACGTTTTGACTCTATATTGTACAGCACCTGCTGAAAGCCCTATACTCAAGCCGCTATATTCTGCATCGCTCGTAAAAACGGTAGCAAAACGACCATATACACCCGTAAAACCTGTCGGTCCTGTTTGGTCATTCATCAAATAACCGCCGAAAAGCATAGCCACGCCTGTGCGGTCAGCCATAAAATGCTCCCCCCTCAGTATTTGAGTCGTTGGGGCATTGGCAATATCCGACCATTGGCGGCGAATAGTTGCGCCGAAGGACGTTGTATGACGGTCGGTGAAAAAGTCGTAATTGATGGATGCTGGATTCAGGACGCCTTGTGTTTCTCGATATTGTGTGAACAGGGGAATTTGCTGGGCTTTTACTACCGCAACGTAACACAGGCAGACGACTGCCGCGAGGATTCTGTTCATGAGTTTGCTTTTAGGTTATGGGATGATAAAGATTGTTTGTTATAAATTTTTTATAAATATTCCTCAAAAATAGCGGGTTATTATTGAAAATAAAAGCCTTGCCTTGAAAGATACTCTAAACAGGGTATGAAGAATGGGTAATAGGTAATAGGTAATAAGTAATGGGTAATAGGTAATCAAGATATTACCCATTACTTATTACCCATTACTTATTATTTTATGCGCTTCAGATACAACTCCATCGCATTGGGTGCGCGACTTGTGCCGCCGAAATATGGGTGGATGAGGGAAGCATTTTGAGGTATATTTTCAAATATTTTAGTTTCTTTCAAGATACTTTTTTTAGTTTTAATCAAAATTGTCATCTCTTTTTTCAATTTATTGGTAATAATTTCTACTATAAAATCCTCGTCGGGCTGAACGGTCAAAAAGGGATTTTCTTTGAAAAAACGCTTTTTACTAACGTGCCAATAAGGAACAAGTTCAATTAATGAGGTTTCTGGATTGTGACGCCAACCGACCATCGCTGTATTATTCAGAGGATTTAAAGGCGAAAAAGTGATGCCTGTCAATTTGTTATAATCCCATTGATCTTCTTGCATTATGCCATTTTCATCGTTAAGATAATAGCAGCAACTTTTATCAAATCGACATGACCAACGCAGCGTATCAGGTAATTCAATGTTTCGGCTGAATATATTTCTCGGTTTTGAAAAATGACTACCTTTATCGAATCGGTATTTTTCCTCCAATTTAATGGTGTCATTTGCCCAAGTTTTGATGGGTAAAAAAGCGATAATGATGAATAAAACAAGTGATTTCATTTTATTTTGCATTTTACTTTTGTGAAATCCTTTTTAAAATTAAGGTGTTTAATTTAATGCTATACTTTTAACATTAAAATCAAAATTTTACAATGAAAACCTCAACATTTTCTCCTAAATACTTCATCATCGGCTTACTTGCTGCCATTCTCATTTTTGAAAATTGCAAACATGGCGATGACAATATTATTCAATCATTGCCCGAAGGAGCTTCAAAAATAGAAGCGACTGCCCAACGCCCAGGCAATGCCACCGCTGGTTATGAGTATTTAGTCACGGGCGATTATGTCAGCAGCGGCATTCCTTTAGATGTTTTTAAAGCTGTTTTTAGCTCCAATAGTGCTGATGACCTGGCTCGCACGGGCGACAACAAAGGCATTCCCTATAATTTTAACGTCGTAAAGGCGGTCAATGGTGTAAAAGTAGTGACATCAAATTGTTTGAATTGTCATGGCGATAGAATTAATGGTCAAATAGTCGTCGGGTTGGGCAATACGACTGGAGATAATACCATTGATATAGCGCAACAACTCAATACGCTTGACCTTGTGGTGCAAACGCGATATAGTAAAAATTCGCCTGAATGGACGGCTTATCAGCCATTTACAAGGGGTTTTAGAGCCATTTCGCCTTATATTCGCACTGAAACACGTGGGGCAAATCCAGCGGATAAAATATTTGCAGCCCTCTCCGCTTTTAGAAATAAAGATGATTTGAAATGGTTGGCTACCCCTCAGTTTCAGATTTCTACGAAGACTGTTCCAAGTGATGTTCCCGCTTGGTGGCATTATAAAAAGAAAAACGCCTTGTATTTTAATGGCTTGGGCAAAGGCGATTTTGCTCGATTGAATATGGCTACGGCTTTGATTACGATGCTGGATAGTGCAGAAGCTCGTAAAATTGAAGCGCATTTTCCAGATTTGGATGCCTTTTTAAAAACCATTCAACCGCCTAAATATCCATTCCCGATTGACCAAACATTGGCTCAAAAAGGAAAAACGCTTTTTAATGATAATTGCGCCAAATGTCATGGAAAACATGAAACTGCTACTGATTATCCCAATTTACTCATCAATGTGGCGACTGTTGGAACGGATGCGGCTTTAGCCAATGAGTATGAAAAATATCCTCAATTTCACACTTGGTATAATCAAAGTTGGTTTTCTAAAAATCCAAATGCTGCGCAATTTTTGCCGACCAAAGGTTATGTTGCCCCGCCACTTGATGGGATTTGGGCAACAGCACCCTATCTTCACAACGGCTCAGTGCCAACGCTCGACGATATGTTGAATAGTACAAAACGCCCCCAATATTGGTCGCGCACTTTTGATAACAAAGCCGATTATGATGCCGTTAAAATAGGGTGGAAATATAAAATTGAAACGTCAAAAGTGGACATCAATACTTACGATACCTCGATTTATGGATACGGCAATACAGGGCATATTTATGGCGACAAATTCAATGCCGATGAGCGAAAAGCGGTGATTGAATATTTGAAAACGCTGTAAAATTCAGTGAAATACTGAGGGGGCAAATATTAATTAAAACAAATTGTTTTTTATTTAAAATCAAGATAAAGCATTCAAAATCAACTATTTATAATGATGGAAAAAGATAAATTCATGCAATTAGCCATCGATCAAGCGCGTAAAAGTTTGAGCGAAGGTGGCATTCCGATTGGTTCGGTATTGGTCAAAAATGGTGAGTTGGTGGCGGCTGGTCACAACAAACGGGTGCAAGAGAAAAATCCTATTTTGCACGGCGAAATGGACTGTTTGAACAACGCTGGGCGAGTCGGCAGCTACAGAGGCTCGACGATTTATTCCACGCTGATGCCTTGCTATATGTGTGCGGGCACGATTGTACAATTCAAAATTCCGAAAGTTATTGTAGGAGAATCAAGGACTTTTGATGGAGCCAGAGCATTTATGGAGTCGCACGGCGTAGAGGTGATTGACCTCGATTTGAAAGAATGCGTGGACATGATGGAAGATTTTATTGAGAAAAACCCGAAGTTGTGGAATGAAGATATTGGGGAGTTGTGAGTTGGTGATTTGATAAAAAGGGGGTTTATACTGAGGGGGTGGTTGCCTTTACATCCTAAATCAATAATGCCAAACTGAATACTATCCGTTTGGCATTATTTTATAAATTATTTCCCAATATGGTTCAAAAATTAAATCATCAAAATTAAAATTATGTAAACTTTGCCCTTTATAAATACCATTGCTCCAAGTGTCTTGTATCCAATTATTAAACGTCCAATTTTTGTTTTTATCACTTCCTGCTTTGTTCCAATGTCGTGTTTGACAAATTGTTCTTTTAGCGTTAATTTCTTTAGAAAAATCTGAAATAATGGGATTGCAGTTTAACTTCAGGTCTTCTGCTATAGCAATCACAATAAAAAAATCAAACTGAAGGTTCATAAATCTTTGTTTAGAATCTTCTTCATTTTGAATTGAAATAAATATATCTGGTGCTAAATTATTTCTATCGCATATTGTCCATATTGGTGTCCAAGACTCAAAACTGTTAAACTTTATATCGCTGTCCACTTCTGTTGTCCATTTTTGGTGTGACTTATTGTCCCATTTTAATCTGCCCAATTTTAAATCAGAGTAGTAATCAAATTCTTTATTATCTTTTTTAGATTTTAAAACTTCTTTTTTGTATTCCAATACCCTTACGCCTGTATTCTTATATTTAGGCGAGAGTTGTAAAACTCGGCTTAATAGTGGTTCATATAATTCGTTCCATTCAGTTTTATGCCAAGGTAATTTGCCGTTTTGTACTTCTCCGAAAATAAGGTAAAAACGAAATCGTCTTTTAGTCCAATCTTTCTGTATTGTGTGCATACAATGTTGTTTTCTTTTAGATCAGAGAAAAAGGGGTTTTATACTGAGGGGGTGTTTACGTTTCTATTAATCTATACTTATTAGCTACTTATTTCTCCATATCTAAAAACGCCAATCTTATTGAATTCAATTGCTTTCGTAAACATCGTATCCCAAATCACGAAATCCTCAAATCCTAAGATATTTTTAATCGAGTCAATGATAAGATTTTTTTCAATTTTAAAAGAACCTTTTCTTGTGTGTGAGATATACAATTGTGTTTCTGAAAAAAGAAAATTGATTGTCTGAAGAACCATATTTGTATTGACTTCTTCTGCAGCACCAAAATATATCCACTCAGTATCACCCGAATTAGACCAAGTTACTTTAGTCTTCATTTTTTGATTGGCAATATAAATCAATTGACTCTCCATAATTGTATGCAGCTAACGTTTAAATATGCGAAATTTTTGTCCTCCCTTTTGAATTGCTATTATCTAATCTTTCTCTCACAAAATTACCAAAGCAAATATAATATCCAAATTTTACTTTTATGAAGAGGTGATTGACCTCGATTTGAAAGAATGCGTGGACATGATGGAAGATTTTATTGAGAAAAATCCGAAGTTGTGGAATGAAGATATTTTGGAGTTGTGAGTTGATTGTTTGATAAAAAAGGGTTTTATACTGAGGGGGTGGCTATTTCATTTCTATAAAGAGTGGGATTTTGATTTCGTGAGATTTTTTATTTTTCTCACGAAATATAAAAGTACCCCTTTGTAAGAGAAAGTCATTTTTTCATCTTTTAAAATTTAATCAATATGAAAAAACATTTTCTCTTACTCGCATTTCTAAGTGGTGCATTGACCACGCTTTTTTCTCAAAAATTCATTTCAGGTACCGTTTTGAACGATAAAGGTGAGCCTTTGGTTGGAGCTAATATTGTTTTAAAAGGCACGACGATGGGTGTTATTACGGATATTGATGGACATTATACCATCAATATCCCTTCAAAACACTTAGCGGATACCTTAATTTGCTCTTTCGTCGGGCATGAATCTGAATTTCTAAAAGCTCACTCATCAGGCAAGTTGGATTTTAAATTGACTGAGGGGTTGTGTATGAAAGAAGTTTCTATCATTGCATTTAAAATTTCAGGTTGTAAATGTTGGTATAAAGATGATTGGTTAATAGGTAGTTGTCGTTGTATGTGTTTATGTTATTCAGATATTGCAACTGAAAACTGGCAAAACCCGCTCACATCTACCCCCCTCAGTAATGGCGTGACTTTATTGACTTATGAAGTAGATATTTCTTCAAAAAATTATAATCAAAATTTGACCAATCGGTTTAAAGAAAAAAAAAGTCCAATACCAGATATTTAAATCTACAGATGGTGAAAATTTCAAACTCATTGGCAACTCTCGCTCGGATTCTACTCAATCTTTCAAGCAGACATTTACGACCACTCAGTTGATATTTGGTGGCAGCCAATTTTTAGATAAAAGCATTAATACGGCTGATACGACTTACTATAAAGTCGAAGGCTATCTCATTGATGCCGAAGAGGAGGAAGATGAAGTGGATAATGATGAAGAACCCAAAGAAAAAGAGTATGTTTTCAGACAAACCACAACCGTTTTGCCCGTCGAAGTTTTAAAAATAACCAATCTGTATGTTCCTCGCCAAAGCTCTCAAATAGAGCTGAGCCTTTCAACGCCAACAGAAGGGCAAGCGGATTTAATCGTTTCGGATATGTCTGGGCGGGTGGTTTTAAAGCATCAGCAAGTCCTTTTCAAGCAAAATAATACTTTGATTTTGCCTTTTAATGATTTGCCTTCGGGTATGTATGTGCTGTCCGTTAGGCAAGGCGTGCAGTTGGATAATCGAAAATTTATGATTGTGAAATAAGAAGATACCCCTCAGTACAGAAGGTGTTTGAACCTATTTTTTATCAATTTTAAAAACTTTTAACAATGAAAAAATATATCATTCTCTCAATTTTATTTTTTGGAATAGGCTCTTTTCTCTCTGCTCAAAAGACCATTACAGGCTACGTGGTAGATGAGAATGGAGATACCTTAATCGGTGCTTCAATTGTATTAAAAGGAACAAGTATTGGAACGTTAACGGATGTGAATGGAAAATACTCGATTGTAGTGCCTAAAGAAAATATGACCATTGTAATTTCTTATGTGGGTTATAATACAATGGAAATCCCAATTGGCTCACAAACGACCATTAATGTAAGCCTTAAAGCAAGTGTATTGCAGGAATTGGTTGTCACGGGTTACGGTATTCAAACTAAAAAATCAATGACTGGCTCAATTTCTGGAGCGTTGTCAGGTCGTTTATCAGGCATTTCAATCAATAATCAAGAGATAAAAGGCTCTCTCAAACGGCATAAAAAAAATAAAGACACAGACCCCACCAATCGCGATAACTACAATCATTATGAAGAAAATGATTTTAATGCTCCTAAAGATGCGCCTTACTCTACATTTTCAATTGATGTAGATAAAACGGCTTACACTCATGCGAGGCGATTGATAAATGAAGGTCAAATGCCATCCAAAGATGCCGTTCGGATTGAGGAAATGATTAATTATTTCGATTATCATCTGCCGACGCCGACGGATAAAAATCCTGTTGCCATCAGTACCGAAATGGGCATTTGCCCTTGGAATAAAGAGCATTATTTGATGAAAGTGGATTTACAAGCTCAAAAAATGAACTATAATGAGTCGCCATCTAATAATTTGGTTTTTCTGATTGATGTCAGTGGTTCGATGGGCGGCTCTGATAGATTGGAATTGCTGAAACAGGCTTTTAAAATTTTGGTCATGCAGTTGCGTCCGAACGACTATGTTTCTATCGTTGCATATGCAGGTGCTGCGGGCTTGGTTTTGGATGCGACGAGTGGCTCTGAAAAAGAAACCATTTTGAAAGCCCTCGATAATCTCACATCGGGCGGCTCTACTGCGGGCGGCGAAGGCATTGAGTTAGCCTATCAAATTGCTGAAGATAATTACAATCCCGAAGGCAATAATCGGGTCATATTGGCAACAGATGGGGATTTTAATGTGGGCGTGAGCACGACATCTGAATTGGAACACCTGATAGTTGAAAAGCGTGAAAAGAATATATTTCTTTCAGTGTTAGGCGTTGGAGCAGGCAATTTTAATGATGGTGGCATGGAAACGTTGGCGGATAAAGGCAATGGCAATTATTTTTACCTTGATAATCTCAAAGAAGCTGAAAAGGTTTTCACTAAAGAACTGACGGGTACTATTATTACAGTTGCTCGAGATGTGAAATTTCAAATTGAATTTAACCCTTCGCTTGTTCAATCATACCGTTTAGTTGGGTATGAAAATCGGAAATTGAACGATGAAGATTTTAATAATGATAAAAAAGATGCAGGTGAAATAGGGGCAGGCAATTCAGTAACCGCTTTGTATGAAATTATTCCACAAGGCGTCAAATTATCTGATAATGAAACCACAGCCGTTGACCCTTTACATTTTCAAGCCGAAAAAAATACGCCTGCCATAAAATCGGATGACTGGATATTTATCAAACTTCGTTATAAAAAGCCGCTCAAATTCAAAAGCACACTGATGACTCAATCTGTTACGCAAAAGCCAGTTGATTTGGATAAAACATCTGATAATTTCCGTTTTGCCGCAGCCGTAGCCGGTTGGGGTCAAATACTGAGGGATTCAAAATACAAGGGAAATTTCAATTTTAAAGAAGTAATTAACCTTGCAAACACCTCAAAAGGCTCTGATACTGAGGGGTATCGTCAAGAGTTTATTGATTTGGTTGAAAAATCAATGAGCATAAAATGAGTTGTCAATCTATCATGTTGCCTGCCCATTCTGCATAAAATTGCTCTAAAAAAGCCTGCATGAATGCGTGCCTTTGCTCTGCCATTTTTTTACCAGTTTCGGTATTCATATGGTCTTTAAGCAGGAGGAGTTTTTCATAAAAATGGTTGATAGTGGGAGCATCACTGGCTTTATAGGCTTCTTTGGACAATGAAAAATTGGGTGGTATATTGGGATTGTACATTTCTCGATTCTTAAAACCCCCATAATTAAATGTCCTGGCAACACCGATAGCCCCGATGGCATCTAACCTATCCGCGTCTTGCACAATTGCCAATTCTCGAGAGTGAAATGTTTTATCAAAATTGCCACCTTTTTCCTTAGGAATCCCTTTGGAAAAAGAAATATGTTTAATAATATTTTCAACATGCTCAATCGTTGGGTTCTCTACGGCGAGGCTTTCTAAAAAAGTTCTCGCCGTACGAGGTCCTATTTCTTCATCGCCATTGTGAAATTTGGCATCAGCAATATCATGCAATAATGCCCCTAACTCAATGATATACAAGCTGTTATCATCAATTTCGCTTTCATTTCGAGCAATGGTTTTAGCATTATTCCAAACTCTGAGAATGTGCCACCAATCATGCCCACCTTCAGCATTTTCTAAAGTTTCCTTGACAAATTTTTCTGTTAACGCAATGATGTCTTGTTGAGTCATATTAATTTTATTTTGTTGAAAATAATCGTGATAAATTTGTGAAAATTCTTTATTTCTTTTGTCAATGCAAAACCCTTTAAATAACCTGCCTTTTAAACAAAATTAATATTTGACAAAGACAAACAAAAGCCATTCATGATAAAAAAAAATTTATTTATCGCCTTTAAATTTGGAATCAAAACCATTATTTTACTTTCTTTTTTTCTGTTTTCGATTAAAAGCCATGCTCAAAAAGATTCTTTAAAAAACCCGAACAGAGCAAAAGTCATCGGGTTACCAGTGTTTTTCTATACACCAGATACCAAAATTGGTGGCGGAGGAGCAGCTTTATTAACATTCAATTTCAAACAAGATTCAATTAGAGCCAGACGCAGCAGCGTGACTATAGGCGCAGTCTATACGCAATTGAATCAAACACTTTTGTATTTTCCATTCCAATTATTTCCACAAAATCAAAAGTATTGGATAAATGGCGAGGTTGGCTATTTCAAATATATTTTTAATTTTTTCGGTGTAGGCAACAATATTCCTTCTGATTACATTGAAAAATATGATGCTACATTTCCAAGAGTCCGCTTGAATGTTTCTAAAAAAATAGGTCAAAATCTGTTTTTCGGTTTTCGATATGCATTTGATAATTTCAAATTTACAAGTGTTGTGGTGCGACATAAAGTTATGTACTACCCTTGGGACATAAAGTTGAAACCGCCTTAGCGTTCTTTGAAAATACTGTGAATTTTAGGACATTTTCGA
>JAYTUY010000290.1:0-43260 GCA_043744275.1 Saprospiraceae bacterium | reverse complement strand
TATTTAAAAGGGCTAAAGCAACTCAATCTAAACATAAATTAAATTCATCTTGAATTACCAATATTTAATTTATTCCTAATTTAACAAAGTCAAGGTAAGATGTACTCACTAAAAAGTAATCAGAACCCCGCTTTTCATTATTGTTGTCGGCAAGCGATAAGGCAGGAACTTTTGAACCCGTATTTTTAGGTGTCCACGCATCGAATACGCCAGGTCCGATATTTTCACGACCTGCGACAAAATTGTTGAATATACCATAAACATCAAAACCCGATCTGCCCGCTACACCTGAACCAAAAGCCGAGAAATCAAAGTTTTTGTAAGATAAATCAATTCTCAAACCGTATTCTAAAGCGGGAAGCGTAGTTCCTATCCAAGTTCTATCTAAATCATCAATTTTTTTATCGTTATTAATGTCCTCATATCGCAACCTGCCAGGACCCGCACCGACTTGTTTAGCCGCAGCATCTACTTCAGATTGTGATTGGAAAATACCCATCGTTTTATACCCAAAAATATCAAATTGAGAATGCCCTATAATGGTATTGACAAGATTGCCTGCATAAGCTGGGCGAACGTTTTCAGGCAATTCTGTGATTTTATCTCTGAAACGTGCAAAATTGGCTATGACATTGTATTTCAAATCACCTTTAGTATCGCCCCGATAACCCAATACAAACTCCCAACCTTTATTCGATTTTGAAGCACCATTGACGGTTTTTGTTTGACCTTCACCCAAAGCGGACGCAACGGGTGGCGTAATCAAAATACCGGTTGTTTTGCGGGTGAAATAATCGAATGAGCCGAAAAATTTATTATTTAAAAAGGCGAAATCAAGACCTGCATTTGTTTCATCAGTTGTTTCCCATTTAAGCGCAGGGTTTGCCGCTTGGGTTTGAACAAAGCCCGATGGCAAAGTGCCTGTATTAGCACCTGATAAAGAATAAGCCGTTCCGATATTGTAGTATTGTTCAAAAAAACCACCTGACACTTGCGCCAATGTTGTCCCATAACGGGTATCAAACAAGCCAAATCGAGATAAATCCCCGATTTGTTGATTGCCGACTCGACCCACGCCGACACGCACTTTTAATTCAGAAAAAAGTTTTTGGCTTGCCATAAAACCCTCTTTGTCAAGGCGCCAACCGACTGATACCGCAGGGAAAATACCGTATTGATTGTCTGCACCAAAACGAGATGAACCATCCCGACGGACAGTGACTGCCGCTAAATATTTATCTGAAAAATTATAATCCATCCGCCCGAACTGCGACAATAAACGATGCCCCGTTGAGCCACCCGAAACGGTTGTATTGCCCGTACCCGCACTTAAAGTAAAATAATCTTCGGTTTGGATAGCAAAACCTTCTTTTTTAGTGCTTTGAAAATCCACATCTGTTTTAATATACTCTGTACCGACTAAAAATTTAAAATGATTGTCATCATTCAAATCCCAATTATAACGCAACGTATTAGACCAAGTAAGGCTCAAATAATGATTTTGGTCTAAAGTCAAGCTGTTTGTCGTACGGTTAAATGCACCTTCTGAAAATCGTGGAGAGATGATTTTATTTAAAAAAGTGGCATTATCAGCCCCAAGATTGGACTTGAAATACAAATTTTTAATCGGTTGTATTTCCATAAAAACATTACCGAATGTACTTAAACGATTAGCATTATTCCATTTAGCGATGTCTTGCATGTGCAACGGATTATTTCTATCCGAATAGCCCGCACCCGATGCACCCGCATACGTCACACCATCTTTTTGATAAACAGGAATAGTGGGGGCTAAAGTCACTGCCAAAAATGAAGTCGCTGCACCGCCTAAATCTCGGGCTGTTAAAGTTTCATTAGAATTGGCGATGCGTAAATTGACACCAAATTTAATTTTATCATCAAACGCCCGTGTCAGCGCACTGATACTGCCACTCAAACGATCATAACCCGTAAAGCGCAACATCCCTGTGTTTTTGAGCTGCCCCAGATTTATCTCAACCGATGATTTATTAGTGCCGTAAGAAGCCGTAAAATCATTTTTTGTAACAATTCCTGTTTTATACATCACATCTTGCCAGTCTGTATCGCCCACAGGTGTGTTGGGGTCACCACCCACAAAAGGTTTAACATTGACGCTGGTCAAAACTGGATTAGTAAAATCTTTATTCCAATTAAACTCATAAATATCGCCATAACCACCCGCAGGGTCTTGTTTGTCATTCACAGAGGCTTGCCATAAGGCTCTGCCTCTATCTACAGCGTTCAACATTTTGAAACGCATTGATTTTTCAGATTGGGCTGAAATACTGCTGTTGAATTGGAAAGCAATTTTGCCATTGGTGTCTCCGCCGTTTTTCGTTGTAACAATGATAACACCGTTTGATGCTCGTGCGCCATAAATAGATTCTGCCGAAGCATCTTTCAAAACTTGAATAGACTCAATGTTCGCAGGGTTCATGTTTTGAAACACTTCGGGACGAGTTGTTGGAATACCGTCAATGACATAAAGTGGGTCGTTGTTGCCCAAGGTATTGGCACCCCGAATTAAAATCCGTGAATTAGTACCATTCGGCGAGCCATCTTTTTCGATGTATAAACCCGCTACACGCCCTTGTAAAGCCTGCATAGCATTGCCTGAACTGTTGTTTTTAATGGGATTCAACTCGACAACAGCCACCGCCCCAGTCAAATCCTCTTTCCTTTGCGTAGTATAACCAACCACCACAAGCTCTTGCAGAGCACTGCCCTCTGCTAAGGCGATTGTCAGATTTGTCGCACCGTTGATAACCACATCTTTAGTGGTATATCCAACGAAAGAAACGGTCAGCGTAGTAGCTTCTGCTGGCACTGAGAGAGAGAATTTACCGTCTGAATCAGTAATCGCCCCATTAGCCGTACCTGTCACGACCACCGACGCACCAATCAAGGGGTCATTTTTGCTTTCTCCTACAACTGTACCTGTAATGGTGCGTTGAGCCAAAGCCAGTTGCACAGAAAATATCATAGCAACCCAAATCAAGAGATAATTTCTTTTCATCATTCTACATGTTTAGTTAATTAATAAATATTGGATTGAAAATGCCAAAATCATTTAAAATACTGAGGGGGTGTCTATGTCGGATTTCGGTTGTATTCCGAAATCCGACATCACAAATCCCAAATCCACAGTGGGTGTTGCTCCCGCTTGTGTTGCGACATAAGCACCCATCGCACAAGCCGTTTTAAGGCAACTTTGAGGGTCTTTACCTTCCATTTTTTCTGTTAAAAAAGCCGCTAAAAACGCATCGCCACTGCCTATTGTGTCTTGTACTGTGATTTTAAAACTTGGCTGAAAATAAATTTGTCCATTTTCAAAGCAATAAGCACCTTCACTACCTTGTGAGACAATCAAAGTATCTAAGTTGAATTGCTCATAAAGTTTCTGTATTTGCTTCTCAAATACTGTTTCATCATTAAACCAACTGGATATAATAATTAACTCAACCTCATTCATTTTTACAATATTTGCATAGTGCAAAAGGCTCTCAATCAAGGTTTTATCATAAAAAGGCGGTCTTAAATTGACATCAAAAACCTTTGTTTTGGCAATTTTTAAAAGGTCAAAAAGCGTGTTTTTTGAAACAGGATTTCGACAAACTAAACTGCCAAAAACAAGCGCATCCCCTTTTGAAACCAATGCAGTACCCCTCTCAGTATTTTCAATAAAATCCCAAGCAACAGGCGCAATAATTTGATAGGACGGGCTGCCTTTTTCATCTAATTTCACATCAACAATCCCTGTTTTATGGCTGCTATGGTGTTGAATAAAATCGGTTGAAATATCTTTTGCAGTTAAAATATCTAAGATTTCAATACCTAAATCATCTTGTCCAATACGGCTTATTATATGAGCGTTTAAACCCAAAGCCTTAGCGTGATAGGCTACATTCATGGGTGCGCCACCTGCCAATTTTCCTGTTGGTAGCATATCCCAAAGCACTTCACCGAAGCATATGATGGAAGGTTTCAACATATTTTTTTTTGTTTAAAATAAAGGATACCCCTCAGTTGCCACGCATGGCTCGCCATGACATTTACCTTGTGGGACGAGATTTAATGGCTTCTTTCTAACTGCCTATTCATATCTTCAAGCGAAACACCTTTCGTCTCAGGCATCATTTTCCATACAAAAACCAATTGCAAGACCATCATAAAAGCGAAAAATGCGAAGACAGGCGCAGCCCCAACACTTGTAAATAGCAAAGGAACTAACGAAGGAATAATAGCTGCTAAAACCCAATGCACCGAACTACCAAAGGATTGACCACTGGCTCTTAAATGATTTGGAAATATTTCAGAGATGAAAACCCAAATAACAGTGCCTTGCCCAATGGCATGAGCCGCGATGAACATGAATAAAAAGATAGGAACAGCCATGCCTTGCCAATGAAGGGCAAAGGCTATTGCTACCAATGAAAGTGAAACAATATAACCGACAGAGCCAATATACATCAATTGCCTTCGACCAAACTTATCAATAAGGGATAGACCCACGAATGTGAATAGTAAGTTGGTAATACCAACACCTACGCTGCTCAAAAGCGCAGAATCTTTTGCCAAACCCGCTATCTCGAATATGCGGGGTGCATAATACAGAAAGGCATTGATGCCTGAAAATTGGTTGAAAAAAGCCACTAAAAAAGCGAGCATCAAAGGAAATTTATACTTCGGGCTGAATATTGTCTCGCTTTTATCTGCCATATTGTGGTCAATAGAAATACGGTTTATTTCTGCTTCAATATCTGCATGAGGGTCTATTAAACGCAGAGTTTTAGCCGCGTCCTCCCGATTATTTTTCTTTGTGAGAAGCCACCGAGGGCTTTCTGGTACGCCTAAAACCATTAATGTGTAAACAAACGCAGGGAGGGTCTGAACGCCAAGCATCCAACGCCAAGCATTATCCCCGATGCCACTTAGTAAGTAATTAGAAATGAAAGCCACAACAATACCAAATACAATATTGAATTGGTACAGTGCCACCAACCTTCCTCGATTGTTGGCAGGGGCGATTTCAGACACATAAGCCGGTGCAGCTATGGTAGAAGCACCGATAGCAAGACCTCCTATGAAGCGGAAGAAAGCGAAAACCCAGGGGTCATTGGCTAAAGCTGCCCCAAATGCTGAAACAAAATAGAAAATACCAATCCAGATTAAAGTCTTTTTACGACCCATGACGTCTGTCGGGATGCCGCCAAAAATAGCCCCTATAACTGTACCCCAAAGAGCTGAAGCCATGACTACAAAGCCATGAAAGATTTCGCCTCTGTGCCATAATGTTTGCAGAGATAAATCTGCCCCTGATATGACAACGGTATCGAAACCGAATAAAAAACCGGCTAATGCAACGGTGATTGACCAATAGAAAATTTTGCGATTGTTCATTTTTTACATTTCTTGTATCGCAAAAGTATTCTAAGACAGAGTAGATGTGCTTAACGATTATTCCAAAATACTTTGAATTTGTTGCATTAAAAAAAAGAAACGTAAGCCATTCAAAATCAATGGGTTATATAATGAAATGAAGTGAAAGTTTAGGTTTTGTTCCGATAATCTTTGATATTGTTGCGTCAGTATTAGTTGCCTTTTTCAAAATAATGTTTTTTAAACTGGGATGGTGCAACATTATATTTTGATTTGAAAACAGTTGAGAAATAATCAGGCGAAGAATAGCCTACTTCATAGGCAATTTCGGTGACTTGGAGTTTACCTTCCAAAAGTAATTCCTCGGCTTTTTTTAAGCGTATATTTTGAATGTAATCACTCATGGTCTCACCCAATAAAGCCGTTATTTTTCGATACAATTGAGAGCGGGATAAACCAAACTCTTGGCAGAGGTCTGTTATTTGGAAATCTTGTCGCATATAATTTTGCTGGATATAGGCGACAAATTGAGCAATAAAATCCTTATCAATCTGATTCGTATGGGCAGGAAGTTTGAGATTTGAAGATGATGCAGTAGTATAAACAACAATATTTTTACTATCGTCCCCCCTCAGTATTTGGCGATTGAGAAGCAAGGATTTGATAGTTGCCTCTAAAAAATGAATATTGAATGGTTTAGTCAAATAATAGTCTGCTCCTATTTCTGTACCCTCAATTTGCTGTTCGATACTGCTTTGGGCAGACAGCAAAATGATGGGAATATGCGATGTGCGGAGGTCAGATTTGAGTGCTTTTGTAATGTCTAAACCATTTTTATTAGGCAACATAATATCGCAAATGATAAGGTCGGGCATATTATCAAATGCCCTTTGGATTCCCTCGTTGCCATCTGTTGTTGAAATGATTTGATAAATAAAACCCAATTTCCGTTTTAAAAAGAATTGTAAATCCTCATTATCTTCAATGATTAAAATTTGATGAGAAGCGGTTGAATTTTCAGTAAAAGAAATATCTCCCAACGAATCCACTTCTCGATTAAAATGATACCCCTCAGTATTTATAAAAGAATTGCCGTGAGAGAAGCCTTTTTGGCTATCCAAAAGCAATTGTTCAGGTTTAAAATGCTCTTTTCCAAGCGGTAAAACTACCGTAAATCGGCTGCCTTTCCCTTTCGAACTTGTCACTTCGATACTCCCATTGTGCATTTCGACCAGTGCTTTTGAGAGCGAAAGCCCCAAGCCTGTGCCCGCCAGTTGATGTTCTTCACCTTGATAAAAAGCCTCAAAAATATGTTGAACTTCTTCTTCAGTCATACCTTTCCCACTATCTTCTACCTTTAATTTTACTTTATTTTCAAAAGCATCTACCTGTATGACGAGGTGAATTTTACCACCGTCGGGCGTAAATTTGAAAGCGTTGGACAATAAATTGAATAAAACCTTATCCATAAAATTGATATCAAACCAAACAGGTAATATTTGATGTCGGGTCAATAGTTGAAAATCAATATGCCGTTTTTCAGATGTTTTGCCATAAGATTCCATGATATTTTTGACAAATTCTACCAAATCATTTTCGCTTGCTCGGAGTTTCATTTGGTCATTTTCCATTTTGCGGAAATCCATTAACTGATTGACCAACCTTAATAGACGGAAAGCATTGCGTTGAATAAAACCAATACTTTGCTGCATGTCATGACTCAATTTTTGAGAAGGTAATAATTCTTCAGCAAAACCCAAAATTAATGTCAAAGGCGTCCTAAACTCATGGCTGATATTGGTAAAAAAATCCACTTTTGCCTGTGTGGCTCTCTGTACTTCGTCCGACATTTCAACCAATTGCTTCTCATGCTCTAATATTTCTTGATTTTTGATTTCAAGACTGCGATTAGCAGCCTGTTTAGTTCGCAACGTCTGCCACAATCCCGCTCCTAATAGCATGGCTAATAACAAACTGAAAAGCAAAATGGCAATATATGCCCGTTGGTTGCTATATATTATTTTAAGTTTATCCAAAACCGTTAATTGCTTATCAATACTTTCCTGCAAACTATTCACCTTTTTCATTTGATTATGAAGAATACGAGCATTGTCTTTATTGATGACTATAGTTTGTAAGTCGTTTTGTTTTTCATAAGGCAAATTATTAAGTATTGAAAGTGCCAATCGAATAGCTTCCGCACCACCCGTAGGATACAACAAAGAGGCACTTAAAACGCCATCTTCCACCGCTTGAATACCCCGCCCTGTGCCTGGAATACCATCAATGCCTATGAAAAATAAATTTTTTGATATACCTTGTTCATAGGCTATTTTATAAGCCGATTCAGCTAATAGGTCGGTATGTCCAAATATAATATTGGCTTCAGGGTGATTCCGTAATATGGTTGGAAGGTGGTTAGTGATGTCATCTAACCCATTGGCTGCTTCGAGAGCGTCTATTATTTTAAAGTTTGACGTAGTGGCGATAGCGTCTCTGAATCCTCTGCTCCGTTCGACTGCAGGGGATATGGTCATTTGCAGTTTTATCTCAATAATATTCCCTGATGTTTGGAATTGACTGGCGATGTATTTACCCGCTGTTTTGCCTATTTCGTAATTATCTGCACCAATGTAAGCTGTATATAATTCAGATTCTGTTTTACGGTCAATTAAAATAATGGGAATACCTGCCTTAAAAACTTCTTCAATAACCGAGGTAAGCGGTTTGGACTCGTTGGGTGAAACAATCAATAAATCAATCTTTTTTTTAATCAATTCCCGGATTTGCTCAATTTGCTTTTCACTATTATTATCTGAAACTTTCATTTCAAATCTTACTTCTGGATGAAATCCTAACTCTCTTGCCATCTCAGCGTTCATCACATCGCGCCACGGGTCATTGCAGCATTGTGAGAAGCCTATGGTGTATTTTTTTTCTATATTGTCTTGCTGGCAAGCAAAAAAAAAGGTAGAAAAAATAAAAAAAATATAGTATTTAACACTGTTATACATTTATGGCTCTTTTAATAAAATGTAAAACAAAGTAAGTCATAAAACCAAATAAGTGTTAAAAATATCCCTAAAAAGATTTTAATCAAATAAATAGGCTGTTAATATTGATTTGCTAACTGCCTATTTTCATATCAAAACGATGAATTTAAATTAAAAAATAGATGTCATCTATAAACACATCAGATAAATAGATAAACATTATCGCAATAGTCTTTGTAATTTTGACTTTCTAAATTACTACAAAATTATTAAAAATGGAAGAAAATACATCTTCGAGTACATCAGCACACAGCACTAATGGTGCAGGCAAATGCCCTTTTTCTGGTAGTGCTTTGAAACAAAGTGCCAGAGGCACGAGAAACGGCGACTGGTGGCCTAATCTGTTGAAATTGAACATTCTCCGCCAACACTCTTCTCTGTCCAATCCGATGGATAAGGATTTTAACTATGCTGAGGCGTTCAAAACACTCGATTTGAGTGCCGTTAAGAAAGACATCTTCGATTTGATGACGACATCTCAAGATTGGTGGCCCGCTGACTACGGTCATTATGGTCCATTTTTTATACGGATGGCGTGGCACAGCGCAGGTACTTATCGCATCGCCGACGGTCGTGGCGGTGCAGGATTTGGCACACAGCGATTTGCACCACTCAATAGCTGGCCTGATAATGCTAACCTCGACAAAGCGCATTTGCTGCTATGGCCCGTCAAAAAGAAATATGGTAGAAAAATTTCATGGGCAGATTTGATGGTTCTTGCTGGCAATTGTGCCCTTGAATCTATGGGCTTCAAAACTTTTGGTTTCGCTGGCGGACGGGCAGATGTTTGGGAGCCTGCGGAGGATATTTATTGGGGTTCTGAAAAAGTATGGTTAGATGACAAAAGATATACAGGAGACCGCAAATTAGAGAATCCACTCGCTGCCGTTCAGATGGGTCTCATCTACGTGAATCCACAAGGACCTAACGGCAATCCTGACCCGCTCGCTTCCGCTCGTGACATTCGCGAGACCTTCGGGCGCATGGCTATGAATGACGAGGAAACAGTCGCGCTCATTGCTGGCGGACATACATTTGGCAAAACACATGGCGCAGCCGACCCAGACAAGTACGTCAGTGCAGAGCCAGCAGGTGCCAGCATGGAAGAACAAAGCCAAGGTTGGAGAAATACTTATGGCAAAGGTCATTCAGGAGACACGATTACCAGCGGACTTGAAGGCGCATGGACGACGACGCCGACAAAATGGAGTAATAATTACTTCGAGAACTTGTTCGGTTTCGAGTGGGAGTTGACCAAAAGCCCAGCTGGTGCACATCAATGGCAGCCAAAAAATGGCGCAGGTGCTGGTACAGTGCCCGATGCTCACGACCCAGTCAAGCGTCATGCACCATTTATGCTGACGAGTGATCTTGCTCTGAGAGTAGATCCTATTTATGAGCCTATTTCAAGACGCTTCTTCGAAAACCCTGCGGAATTTGCTGATGCCTTCGCTCGCGCTTGGTTCAAGTTGACGCACCGCGATATGGGACCGATTGCCCGTTATCTTGGTTCAGAAGTGCCTGCGGAAGAGCTTATTTGGCAAGATCCAGTTCCAGCAGCCACACATAATCCAATAGACGAGGGAGATATTGCTGCGCTCAAGGTAAAAATACTTGAATCAGGATTGTCTGTATCTCAATTGGTATCAACTGCTTGGGCTTCGGCTTCAACATTTCGGGGTTCTGATAAACGCGGTGGCGCAAACGGTGCACGGATTCGATTAGCACCGCAGAAGGATTGGGATGTTAATCACCCAGGTCTTTTGTCAACTGTGTTAGAAAAATTTGAAGGCATTCAAAAAGCGTTCAACAGTACTCAGTTGGGCGGCAAGCAGGTTTCACTTGCTGACCTTATCGTGTTAGGTGGTTGCGTAGGCATAGAAAAGGCAGCTAAAAATGCTGGACATAATATAGCAGTTCCTTTTAAATCTGGTCGGACAGATGCGTCGCAAGCGCAAACTGATGTGGCATCATTTGCTGTTTTAGAGCCAGTGGCTGACGGTTTCCGCAACTACTTCAAGGCACATCACACAGCATCGGCAGAAGAAATACTCATTGACAAGGCTCAACTGCTGACGCTGACTGCCCCTGAATTGACGGCTTTAGTCGGCGGTATGCGTGTTCTGAATACCAACTTCGGTTTTTCTAAACACGGTGTTTTTACAAAACGCCACGAGGCACTGACCAACGACTTTTTTGTCAACCTCCTCGATTTTGGCACAACTTGGAAAGCTACTTCAGACTCTCAAGACGTCTTTGAAGGTCGCGATCGGGCAACAGGCGAAATCAAATGGACAGGTACTCGTGTAGATCTCATCTTCGGTTCAAATTCAGAACTTAGAGCCATCGCAGAAGTATATGGATGTGAAGATGCTCAAGAGCAATTCGTTAAAGACTTTGTAGGAGCGTGGAACAAGGTGATGAACCTTGACCGTTTCGATTGAGTTTGATTTATATTATATACTAAACGGTGATGATACCCCCTCAGTATCACCACCGTTTTTTTTGTTTTTACCTGCAATAGAAAAAGAATATCACTCAATTATTGGATTTACAACAATAAGGTCGGGTATTTTGATGAAATCATTGATAGGAATAGATGATAATATTGGAATCAAGTAATTTCATAACTCAAAAGGTAATTCACGGTCTGCTCTTTCACGGTTTTGCCAATCAGCCGCATCGCCAAAAGAAGGTTTATCATTTTGAAAAGACGTGATATAATCAATCATTTTTTGACGTTCATCAGATTGTTGTTCTAATGAGTGTACAGATTGAGCATCTATTTTTTCAATCTCTACATAAGTCAAGCTCCGTAGAAACTGAACAAACAATGCGTAGTAGGAGTCTTTGATTTTCAGTGCGATTTGTTTCATGTCAAAATCTGTTTTATTTATAACAGCAAGCAATTCTTAAAAATTGAATTAATTCTTTACAAAAATACACCTTTTTTATGACACTTGGGAGAACAGGGTAAAAAGGATTAACCCATCCATATTCAACTAAACTTTTAAATCATCAATATAAAAGTATTCAAGTTTCCTAAAAAGCAACGGTGATGATACCCCTCAGTATCACCACCGTTGCTTTTTGTCTTTACCTACACAATAGAGAAGTTAATAACAGTTAATGCCTAAAAATTGGAACAACTGAGTTTAAAATGCTATCAAAAGCAACTTGGTTAATTAAAGTCCTATTAGATAAAATATTTTTTTCAATACTATATGACCAATATTCCTTGTTACCAGCCTCATAATTATAAACAAATACCAGCATCAAATCGCCTTTTTTATATGTATCTCTTTCATAAACTAATTGATAGTTGTTTAATTTAATCTCCTTTCCAATATGAATACTATCAATCGGAATAAGCTCATCTCCTCCATAATTCCACATTAAAAAACCTGCACTTGTGCTGCTATATTTTCATTTATTTTCAATTATAGGAATCTTTAATAAAGTACGTTGGCTATTATAGTTAACGCCATATTTTTTCTCAAGAGCATAATTAGAAAATGAAAAAAAATAATAGCTAACTAAGCAAAAAATGATAATGAAAAAAAAATATCGTCTCATGTTATTCTAATTGAGACCCATTTTTCATGGGTTGCTTTATGGGTTATTAAATGAGTGCCAGAATAAACAGCATATTGTCTTCTTGAACCAAGAAGCAAAGCTGATTGCAACATGACTTTAGTTACTTTTTCCATTTTTTAAATATTACGACTTCAAAATACTGAGGGGGTAAAATGCTACACCTACCGCTTCTTCAAAACCACCTTCATCCCATCTGCTTGCTGCATCTTTTTATAAAAATCCCGTAAGTCATTGAATCTATCGGCTGGTAAATGGACGGGGCGGATTTCTATTTGGCGTTTGAAAAGGAGCTTGTTGTCGGCTATTTTTTCTACTGAACCGACGTAAGAACCAAAATCTGAGGTCAAATTAAATGCTTTTGTTGGAATACTTTCTACATCGTAGCCTGCGGGCAAACTGATGGTAATTTCATCATTTTCAGAATAGCCATCGCCACCAATTTCAATCGGTAGAAGACGTTTATCCGTTGGAGAAGGCGTATCATCGAAGGGATTGAGTGTATTAATCGGTACAAATAGGCGTGTGGCAGCTTTTGATGCAAACTTAGCCATCGTCACTTCGTAGCTCATGGTCAATTCAGGTTTGACGTCACTCGCTTGAATATCAAGCGTTTTGATGGTAAAAGCAGGCAATTTCATTGAAGATTGAAACCCTTTTTGAAATTCCTCTTTTGAGAATTGCTTCACCATTTGTCGCCAACTTTCATGGAGTGAGCCTTTTATGAGCAGCGCATTTTTTAAAACTGCACCGCCATTTTCATCTAAAACAATCTCTGTTTTGCTTGCTTGCGTATTGAGTTGAATAGAAGAAGCGGGTGTTTCAACCAATTTGCCCCCATTTTCTGTAATGAGCAAAACGCGCCTCCCCTCAGTAAAATCGCCCAAATAGCCCGTCGGAGCATCTTGTGAAGTACACTCCAGCCACATATTTTCAGAAGGAATAAACAAAATCATGTGGTTGAACGCAGAGGTGCAAAAATCTTCTGTAGGCGATTGCTCGCGGTTGTCACCTGCCCGCACGATAGCGAGCGAGGCATCAATGCCCACGACTTTGAGTAGGGCTTTCATAAAATTTGACAAGGCTTTGCAATCGCCATATTTATTGCTTTCTACATAATTCGCATCGTACGTTTGCCAACCACCGATACCCAATTGAACGCTCACATAACGGGTATTTTTTTGAAGATATTGGTATAAAATGGCTATTTTATCCTTGTTTGTCTTTCCCGAAGCCGTTAATTCTTTAATTTTAGTCGCTAAATAAGGCGACGCCACATCTCTATCTTTATTGAGGTCATAGAGGAACTTGCCGAAACTTTTCCAATCCGCCATACTCCCTTTTTTACCATCCAATTCAAAGGTCGAGGGCGAAATAGACACCCAAGGCAACACATGACTCGAAGCCGGACAATATGGCTCAGATTTGACAGCGGTTAGATTAGCCGCCGACCATTTCCATGTTTTCTCTTTACTCGTTTGCGATTCTAAGGGTTTAATATCCGTATTAAATGCCTTAAAATTGGCTGGCATACTGAGGGGGGTCGTCAAAGTATATTCAGATTCTTGAACGGCGGTAAAATATCGCGCTTGCGTATCCCAATCAGGATAAGAGCGCAGACCAGTATATTTCACCTCATATTCCAATTCAAAAGTATAAGGCAACACGCCATAACTACACTCAATATGCTTAAATCGGCTATCATTATAAATAGAAACGCCATCATGTGCCGCTCTATCGCCGATTTCATCCTTCTCCAATTTGCGAATCAATTTGCCAGCGGCATCATAAAATCGAGCGCGCATATGAGTCACTTTGCTCCATTGATTGTAGGAAACCACAAAGTCCGTCCAAGAACTCCCTTCCTTCAAAATGGTAATCGCTATTTTGTATTTATGAGTTGCTTTCGCCGCCGATTCGACTTCAAAAGATTGTACTTCTGTCCGCACCACAGCCTTAGCATCTTTGAGAAGTGCCTCAGGAATATCCGCCACAGGATATTGAGTGCTACCAAAAGTAAGGAGAGAAAAGCTGCTTAAAAATGCAATAATGCAGATTGTTCTGATTGTCATGAGTTATAATGTTTTTTAATTTTACTAAAAATCGTTTTTGCTAAATACTTGATTATCAATGAATTAAAAGATTTATCATTCATCATTCATCATTCATCATTTTTTAACCTCTTTCCTTTTCAAAACAATTTGCTCCGCTTGTTTAGCCGCAACATGGTCAAAAAACTGCTTCACGGCAATATATTCGTCTTTTTCAAAATGCAATTTTTTGATGTCGATTCTGACGCGGAGTTGAAGGTTTTGACCCATTTTAGTGCAACTATAAATATAAGAAGCAGCACCCTCTTGTAAAGAAACCTTCTCTTCTTTGGGCAATTCTTCTACCTCAAAACCTTCGGGAAGTGTCATATTTAAGATGAAATTATCGCGAATAGGGTGAGGCATATCAACTGGATAATTGCGCGTGGGTTGCTTAAAAAAGCTTTCATCAAAATCGGTTTTCAAAGTCGGTTTAATATAAAGTAAATCACCTGCAACAATAGCCGCATTAGGCAAAGTAAAACTCATTGTGCGTTTGAAAGGCAAGTGCAGACTGTCTTTATTCATCACTTGAATGCTATCCAATTGAATATCGGGAAAAGTATTCGCCCATGCTTTTTTGATGGTTTCATTTTTATCATCATCTTTCAGATTGGTGCGTTCGTTGACAGCCGAATAACCGCCATGACTTTCCATAATAGCACCCGACAAAACGCCTTCTGCGGAGAGGTTACAATTCGCCAAAACGGTCTGAGTACTGAGGGGTGGTACGATTTTGACCCAACGGGGATTTTTGGCATCTAAAACGAAACCTGAACCATTCAAGGAAGGAATACGTGGGCAATCCATTGGGCGATGAATATTGCCAGCATCTAAAATCATCTCTTTCTCACCATTTTGAACATAACACAAGAGGTGGTTGAATTGCTGACGAATTGGATAATCCATATACGGTTGCCCATGATCGCGCGTACTCACGACCATTGGATAAGCCTTGATGCCTGCTTCATTGAGGCAAGCGATGAGCATCATATTCAGCTCACCACTGTTGGCTTTTTTCTTTTTAAAAGCATCTTCTAAGGTTTCTTGAGCATAAATACTGAAATAATCGTCAATCCAATTCACATTTTTACTGATAAACTCGTAGCAGATGCGTATTTTCTCTAAACTCGTGGGCACTTTTTCAACCAATGGTCTCACAGCTTTCCAAACATCTTTATAATTGCCCCTATCTCTCAACTGTTGACCAAGAGATTTTTCTTCTAAAAAATCATTGGTCAAGGATTGCCAATCCGCCAAAATTTTGCTCTCAGGTACATATCGATAATCAACTTTCCTTAATTGAAATCTCAGGTTAGAAACATAATCAGTCATGGTGGTGACAAAACCTTCGGGCTTCATCGCCTCAACCGTATCCAAAGAGAAACGGTGAAAAGAATCTTGAGAAGCCACTATTTTTTTGCCAACTTTATACTTTGTTCTCACTTCTCCTAATCCCTGTTGAAGCGGTCGGTCGCCTTTTGGTAGAAAAATATATTCTAAAGTTGGGGGAAGATTCATAATTAATTCGCTGTGCCGAACGGGTATTTCTTCTTGAAAATACCAAGGGTAAAGCTCCAAAAGATTGCGGCTTTCTATTGTGTATTCATATTCCACAATAGAACCTTCCTGTAGTTTTGGAAAAGCAAATTTCTTGCGTTTCACATATTCATTGATTTTTTCTTCAAAAAACTCAGTGACTTGTGTTCTTGACCCATCAGGATTGATGGTTTGAGCCCGAAGGAAGACCAAATTTTCATAACTCCGAACGGTGATGCCGTGTTTTCCATAATCATCAAAAGCCGATTTTTTAAGAATTTTGACTCGATGGAGCGTCGTTAGAGCACATTTTTGTTCAAAAATAGAAACACTTAAATAGCCATTATCAGTTAATACAACTGCTGCCGCTGAGGTATCAGGCAAATAAGTGGTCATCGTCAAATCTTGTGATGGAATGCTATCCCAAAAGGTAATGATAGGGCTTTCAGTTTGAGATCCAGTTTGAGCCATTATAGAACCTAAATTAATACAAAAGATGGTGATAATAGTGAGAAGCAGTTTAGGCATTTAGTAATCGGTTTTAAGATGAATAAGATATGTTCGTTTGCAAATATAAATTATTCATTACATTTTAGCAAATAATATATTTGATTAGACTATTTTCAAACATAGTAAAATGGCAGTACATTTTTTGACAATAGGGCATACGATTAATGTGCTATTGTTGATGCAATAGAAAGAGTTTTTTTGAAATCCTTAAACATCTTTTTAACCCTACCAATCCTAATTCTAACATCAAAACACTTTTTTCAAAAAATCCGCTATATACTTCACCGTCGGGTCAAACCAGGGATTGAATAAGCAAAATGAGTGCGGTGCATCTGTGAAAGTATGTACTTCGGAATAAATTTTATAACTGTCCAATTTTTTAATATAATCCTCTCGCCCTGCGTGCATTCTATCCACACCACTATTCAAAAACAGAGTCGGAGGAGTCTGTGCGCTCACATATGTGAGTGCGGATGCTTGATTCCATACATCAGGGTTTTCTGTTTTTGAATAACCAAACCAATTTGTAGCAGCAGAAGTCGAGCGGCTATCATCGCCTTCGCCCGATTCGGGATGAATAAATGCCAAAATGCCATCAATATCTATAACGGCATTCACCTTTGTAGAATGCCCCAAAATGCCCACACTACCTTCTAATACCGAATTATCGCCCGGAGTGCCAAGCAAAGCGGACAATTGCCCACCTGCTGAAAACCCCAAAGTTGCCAAGCGATTTGTATCAATATTATACGTTTTAGCATTTGCTCGCATCCAACGAATAGCCGCTTTGAGGTCGTGAACAGCAGCTGGATACAAAGCCTCCGTTGAAAGCCGATATTCAACAGTAAAACAAGCATAACCCAATGCTGCCAAGCGTTGTGCTAAAGGAATATGCTGAGTGCGATTGCCCGTCCGCCAACCGCCGCCATGAATGATGAGTAAGGCAGGACGTGCCTTTTTCATTTTTTTCTTTGGATAAAATGCATCTAAATGCAATGGGCGGTCGCCCATATTGGCATAAATGATATTTTTTTGCTCCGATACTGAGGGGTCTGTTTTATCCTCAATCCAAGACAAAGCAACATTGGGATGCGATTTTTTAATGTCTTTAAAGGCTTTGAAAGTGGTGAAACCTGTATCAGGTATGCCCGTGACGCCTTTTGTAGATTGAGCAGAGACTATTAAGGTTGACCATAAAATGAGGATAATAAGAAAGTGGTTTTTCATAGATTTGGATGTTGAAATGGTTGAGATACTGAGGGGGTGTATTGATTTCATACTAAAAGAAAGCTATTTTTGTAACGTAATGATTACCTTTTTAATATTTTAAACAAAATAAATAAAATTTTCAAGATATGAGCATTAAATACTGAGGGGATAAGAAAATCCCTACCTTCGAGCAAAATTTTAAACCCATTTTATGAAAGAAATAAAAGGTATCGTCTTCGATATGGATGGCGTTTTGATTGACTCCGAGCCTGTGCATATTGAGGCATGGAATGATGTATTCGCCGAGTTTAATTTGCATTTTGAAGCCGAATGGTTTCATCAATGGATTGGCGTAGCGGATAGGAATTTTACGAGTAAAATTATTGAACAATACCAGTTGCCAACTCAAGCCGATACGCTTTTACAAGCGAAAAGGCGAGTTTTTGAAGGTAAAATAGCACAAGGTGTGCCACCACATAATGGCGTGAAAGAGGCTATTCCGTTGTTGCATGGTTACGATTTAGCCGTTGCGACATCCAGTAATCGAAGCGGAGCGATGCTGAGCCTGAAGGGAGCGGGCTTGTTTGATTTTTTCAAAGATGTCATCACTGCCGACGATGTTTTGAAGCATAAACCCCATCCTGATTGCTATTTGAAAGCAGCACAAAGTCTTGGTTTTATGCCTTCGCAATGCATCGGTATTGAGGATTCTGCGTCGGGTATTAAAGCAGCTAAAGCGGCAGGTTTGTTTGTGATTGGTGTCTCGACGTCTCTGCCTGCCCATTATTTGACGGAAGCGGATTTAATCTTGGACAATACTGAGGGGGCTATTCATTGGATACTGAAAACATTTTAAATTTCAATTTCTGCAGTTGATAACTGCAGAAATTGAATGATTTTTGTTTGTATAATAAAACCTAAAATAGTATTTTACCCCCTCAGTATTTTAACGAAAAACTATATAATTCAACTAAAACTCCTTATTTTTGTAAAAAAGGATTTAATACATGGTAACAATAAGCGCATCGCCCATTACGGCACAGACTTTAAAAAAGGCATTTGAAAATGCCAGTTTTATAGAAATACCCGCTTCTATTGATGACTTTTGGCAATTGATTGAATTGCCAGAATATCGTATTGAATACCATAACAACCAAATTGTCGGTACTATGAGTTACGCCAGCACCCCCCACGAAACAATTGTATCCAATGTGAGTTTTGAATTTCGACTAATGCTTAATCAAGGCAATCATAAAAGCCGAATTTTTGGTAGTAATCGCCCCATTTACGCTATTGGATGTGGTAATATTTATCAAGCCGATGTTCACGCCATTCAAGGAGACTTGAAAGAACATGTTTATGATAAAACTAAAACGGCTACTATGAACCCTATAATTATTGTAGAAGTGCATTCAAAATCTACTAAAAACTATGATTTAACAGAAAAATTAGACTGCTATAAAACAATCCCCAGCGTTCAACAAATCCTATATATTGATAGTGAAACCCTTAAAGTCACTGTTCATAATCGCACAAACAAACCTAATCAATGGCTCACAGTTGATTATCGAGATGTCTCTCAATCTGTAAAAATTCTGAATAAAAACCTTTTATTATCTAAAATATATCAAGATACGGGTTTAGTTAAAAGCTAAGCCATCTCTTCATTATGCTCTATTTTAAACGCCCATTATTTCTCTATTTACTCTTATTATCCACCATCAGTCTTGCCCAAACACAACAGCATTACTATATTCTGTTTTCCGCGCGTTTTCCTACGTTTCGTCCATTTTCTATAGGCGGTCATGCTTTTATTACTTGGCGAAGCGAGGATACAATTTTTCAAAAAGTACAGCAATATACTTATGGTTTTTTTCCTAAAAAAGGCATGGGGCTTTTCAAAAATGTGGAAGGCAATGTGGTGGAGGGTTATATTAAAAATAGCAATCGCGACCGTTTGGTACGCCGTTTTATTGTAGAAGTAGATAGTGCTATATATTTTGAAACGCTGAAAGAAGTAGATGTTTGGAAAGCGCAACCTTATAATCTTTTCAATAATAATTGTGTTAATTTCATTAAAAACATAGCCTTGAAAATGGGCTTAAAAACGCCTTCTACTAAATCGTGTATTTTTCCAATGAAACCTTTTCGTTATATCAAAAAAATGAAAAAACTCAATACACTACGCATTGTTAAAAATGCTTTTTTAGAAAAAGTAAGGCTTAGAATTTTGAAAAAAGTAGAAATAGAGGATGAAAAGGATGATGAAGATTAAACCTCAGATAAATATGCTGCCTTTTTATTATGATTGGTTTGAATATTCCTTTGAGAAAATGCTAATTGCTCTGCAATGATATTTAAAACTAATTTATTTTTGATGAAACCCCAATGGCTGCCTTTTACTTCTATATTTTGATGCAAATCATCTTCTACTTTTTCTCTACAAATTTCCCACGGTACAAGCCCATCTTGCTTTGAAAATATGGCAGTCGTGCGAATAGAAGCTGGATTTGGCACAGTTTCACGCCATTTTTTATCAAAACTTTCAGTATCAGCAATCAAATTATAAAAGAAAGTGACGTTGGTAGGCGCATTCGTATCGCCAAAAGGGCTGCCCATTGTGATGACTTGATCAAACATATCAGGGTTCATTTTAGCTATTTCGCGGACATAAATGCCGCCCATACTCCAACCAATTAGGGTAATTTTTTGATTATTGTGTTTTTTAGAAATGATTTCAATTCTGCCTTGTAGCCGCTTCAAATCCGTCAAATCTTTTAAGTTTCCCATGTTTCTGCCCAATTCCCAACCGTAGGCAGTGTAGCCTAATTTATTGATAAATTTTCTCAAAAGCCTTGTCTGAAAATCGGTGCAAATCAAGCCCGGCACAACCAATACAGGATGTCCATCACCTTGAGCCTTAAAAGGGTATGACTTTAAAAAAAACAAGCACTGAATGAATTCAATAAAAGAGCGTACCCCCTCAGTAAAATACAAAAATAATGACGGTTTTTTTATGTTTTCCATGATGTTTGATTTAGAATGAATGAGGAAGTACCCCCTTCCCGATTGAGTCGGGATTTCCTTCGTCAACAGTATTAAGCTCAAAATAGGCTTATTTGACCAACGAAATAACCAACCAAGGTGCTTGAAAACGGTATTCTTTCAATTGTAAAAAAGTAGCGAAACGAGGCAACATGAGCGACTTGCGGCGATTGCCCAAATCAATCACTATTTCATCGCCAAATTTCTTCAATTCTATCTGCTCTTCAGTGATAAATGGTACTTTTATTTTAACAAAATACCCCTCAGTATTTTCAATAAATTCAAAAGGCTTATCTAAATGCAACACATCAGCAGGATTAATGCCTTGATACAATGAATCACCTATTTTATCCAATAAATCCGTTCCGAATACCTCTTGTCCTTGATGAAAAACTTTCAAAATAGGGATTGGATTGAAATTTTCCTCAATATCTTGAAGGTATTGCTTCTGCGATTTGAGGTAAGATTGAAACGTTTCGCCGCCTGCATTTTCAGGTAAAACACGGTTTACAATCACTGCATCCACGTTGTAGCCGTACAATTGCAGGTATGTATAGGCGCGTTGAGCTTCTTTAATGACCATCCGTTCAGGGTTTGTGACGATGCGGATAGAGCATATTTCAGGATTGAGAAACACCTTTTGAATGTTTTCCAATTTGTTAAACATCTCATCCAATTCTTCCAAACCTTTATCCAACGGAATGCCTGTAAACATCCGAACGCCCGTCGTAACGGTCTTAACAGCCAAGTTTTTTCTTGAAAATGCCTTCGTCATCCATGATTTAGCGACTTGAGGCAGTGATAATAGGGTCAAAGTTTCGCCTGTCGGTGCGCTATCAATCACGATGAGTTCGTAGGTCCCCTCAGTATAATACTTCTCCAACCATAAAAAAGCAGACGCTTCTTCCATGCCAGGCAAAACCGATAATTCCTCAGCAACCACATTTTTAACACCTTTCCAGCGGAAAATAGTTTGCATCAAATTGCGCATACTACCCCAGTATTTTTCCATCGAATAATACACGTCAAACTCTTGTGCATGCAGATTCGGCAGTATTTCCGTTGGTTCGGGGCTGAGTTTTATATTCAAAGCATCGGACAAACTATGCGCAGGGTCAGTAGAAATCACAAGGGTTTTGATGCCTTGTTGAGCGGCTTTCATAGCGGTGGCAGCAGCAGCGGTTGTTTTACCAACGCCGCCTTTGCCTGTAAAAAGAATGATACGCATCAGTCGGTGAGTTTAAGAATTGAGTAAGTCGTCGATAGAAAGCTCGGGTTTTTTCTTATTCACCGTCTTATTTTCTGCTTTACGGTTTTGGCGGATGACCTCAACGGTTTCTTTAAAGGCTTGATTGGAGGTATTGACCACATTTTTTTGATTGTCAATAGCCAATTTCAATGTCTCTTTCACGAGCTTTTTACCAATCTTAAAAGTACCCAAACCCGCTTCTTTATACAATGAAAAAATATGCTTCGTCGTATTGAAAGAGGCTTTGATAATTTGAGTGCCTGCTTGGATAATAATCTTATTCGCTGACTTTTTTACGGGCATTGCCGCCTGAGTCGCGCTATTTTTCTTTGCCATGATTGCTTTAATTTATATAGAATTTGCTTGAGAAATCGGGGTTGGAGTTGAGCTCAACTTGCAGCAAGTTTTAAACTTGCAGCAAGTTATTGCACTCAGTATTTTTAATTATTTTTGAAAATATTTCTCAAACGAACTGCACCATTTCCCAATTGACCTTTAACAGCTTCAAGCGTTGAAAACATCATCTCTTGTTGTCTTTCAGCCAATTTAAGACCGCTTTTCACTGCTTTTGTAGCCACATTTTGCCATTTTTCACCATTGACAATCATGCCATCAACCATTTCTTCTGCCGTTTCTAATGTGTAATTATTGACGTTTTTCACGGCTTTTTTCACTGCACCCACTCTTTCAGTCACGTCGATATTTTCGATGGCTTCTTTTGCCATTTTAGCAGCATTGGCTTGCATTTCTTTACCGCTTGCTTTCACATCTTCAAAAATCTCGTTGGCAGCTTCTTGAATTTGGTTGTTCACCTTTGCAGCAGTGGCTTTGATTTTATTGATGCTTTTAGTCGTGTTGATTTTTTTCGCTACTTCTTTCGCACTTTTAGAGACAACAGCAGTGATTTCTTTACCGTTTGCCTTGACATCGTTCATCACAACTTCTACCGTAGAAGACACTTCTTCGTTGATATTTTTAACCGTTTTGTTGATTTTAGTCAAACTTTTATTCGCAACAGTTTCTGTTTTTTTAGCCGCTGCTTTTATTTTCTTTTCCATTTTATATTTTATTAAAAGATTATTTAATTGAGTGATTGATTATTAAGTGATTGAGTGATTGAGTGAAATGTAATTGGGTGATTTCTAAGGATATGATATGGGCTTATATTATGCTGTTGCAACTTCTACTTGTTCTACTGTTGCTATTACTTCTACTTTCTTTTTAGGAGCAGCCGCTTTTTTCACTGGAGCAGTTACTACTTTTTCAGCTTTTTCAATTGGGGCAGCTACTGCCTTCTTTGTTACTGGCGTAGTCGCTTTCTTAACTGGCGCAGCTACTATTTTCTTCACAGGCACAATTGCTTTCTTAACTGGAGCAACAGCTGCTTCCATAATGCTATCAATCGTTACGTCAGTATCCACAACTTCTTTTACTTTGGCTTTCACTTTTTTAGGTTGAACACCTACTAATTTGTTGAATCTCTTAGCACTTACATCGAATTGACCTTTCGCTGCTTCAATGGTTGTCAACAACAAATCCTGTTGTTTAGCCAGCATTTTCAAGCCTGTTTTCAACATTTTTTCTGTTAAATTTTGCCATTTTTCAGCCGTTGCCACTGAACCATCTACCAATTCGTTTGAAGCTTGAAGCATTTCTTTATTCAAAAGAGTTGCTTGTTTTTTCAAAATAGAAGTCATTGTTACGTCGTTGCTTAATTTCTGAGTTGCCATTTTTTTTTATATTTTAAATGAAAAATAATTTTTTTCTTAATTGATGATACAAAGGTAAAATGGGAGAGTTACAGATGAGTTACAGATTTATACCCCCTCAGTAAAAAGCTACTTTTAAGACATATTTTTCCTTTTTTAAACACATAGGCACAGTAGGGCACATAGTTTTTCTATGTGCCCTACTGTGCTATGTGTTTAAAAAAATTATTGTGTTAAGCACCTACAATCTTCTTCAAAAGCTGCTTCGTCTCAGGCAAAGGCTCAATGCCAAATTCTGCTTCCAAGACTTTTTCGCATTGCTGGTAAGTTTTAATAGCCATCGGGCGATTGCCTTTTCTAAAATAAGCTTCCATTTGTAGGCGATAGGCATCCTCCCAAGCGGGGTCAATCAGGAGGGCTTGTTGAGCGAGGCGGATACTTTCCATGGGGTTATCGGGCAGCAGCAATTCGCTGAGGGTAATAATAGCACCGAGAGCCAATACTTGCAAGCGTTCTCTCTCATCGCACGACCAATCTTCATACAATCTATCGGGCAGATAAATGCCTTGATATAAATTGATGGCTTCGGTGTAAGCCATTTTTGCCAGTTCGGGTTGGTCTATAAATACTTGATTGCCGAGCGCAATATAGGCTTCCAAAGCATCGGCATCAATCCATATTTCATTCAAATTCAATTGATAAGTGACGCCTTGCCTTTGAATAAAATGCGCTTCGGCATGGCTTTTTTTATCGGGTTGCAAAACTTTATTGATACCATGCAACGCCACTTTGAAATAAGAATCGCCGCTATCGCCGTCTTCATTCCAAAGTCTATCCATAATTTGCTCTTTGTGCAAGGCTTTTCGATGCCTTGCCGTTACGAAAAACTGAAAAAGCTGCATGGTTTTATCGCGCCCCCAATCCTTCGAGGACACGCTATTACCTTCGCGCAAAAGCTGAAAATTGCCCAAAGTTTGCACTTGGACAGCTGCTTTAGCCTGTTTAGCTTTTATATTTTCAATCAAATCCATTTTTTTGAGTGTGTGGTTTTTAGTGTATTGAACGGTTCTTAAAACTCAAGACTTCTTTAACTCTAATTAAAAAGGTGCAGCGCACCGACATATTTGTAGCAGTGCAACAGAAAATGTGTTTAAGGTGCAGCGCACCGAAAGATATGTCGGTGCGCTGCACCTTAAAGAAGAATTAGAAACCTTGAAATCTACAAATATTTTGGTGCTCTGCACCTTCAAGGCTCTGTAAAATAAACAGCGATTATTTTTATTCTACTAAAAACGCTATTTAGCCTTTTTTGAAAGTTTCTCTACTTTTTGATTGAGCGAACTGATTTCATTCGACATTTGCTCCAGCATTTTCATGATGTTTTTATAATCGGTCTTGGTAGAGCCACGCCAATCGTCAATTTCTAATTTCTGACGGGCATCGTCGAGCTTTTGATTGAGTGTATCGCTCACTTGATGAATCTGTTCTTGGATTTGACCTTGAATGAGGTGAGCTTGTTTTTTAGGGTCTTTGATGGAGTCCAACACCATTTTAGGGGCATCAATCGCCATTTTTTTCCAAATATCGAAGCTCTTGGCTAATATCCCTTTTTGCTCTTCGGGCGATTTATTTTCCATCGCTTGAAAAGTCAAATCAGTCAATATTTCTTGAATGAAATGGACAACATCATCAAATTTGGAGAAGTTTTTCTCTGCCCCAGTTTGAACATGGCGCATATTGCCACGCCATTGAATTTGCGGTTCGCCCTGTTCGTTTTGAAAGATTTTTTGAGTGAAACGTAGAACGAATGAAGCCGTTTCGTCTTTTTTAGTCGTCATGTATAAGCAATTTTACTGAAAAGATTTTATACCTTTTATGATAAAGTAAAGGTAGCCAAATGCGGTTACAAATCAGTTACAAGGTTCAATGAATCTTATTTAAAGTTGACACAATTTCAATCAAAAGGCATATCTTGGGGCGATTATTTTAAATGAAAAATGCCAAATAATAAGTGCTAAACCGTAAAATACTGAGGGGGTGCTTGTCTGATTATCCAATAAAACTAAAATTTTAAAATGAAAAAAAAGCTAACTGACGCCTTTAATAATCCAAATATTCAAGCCATTTCGGGCATGGATGCCACTTTTTTATATGCTGAATCTTCTACAAATCACATGCACGTCGGCTCGCTGGCTGTCATTGAAGGCTCTTTAAAATTTGATACTTTTCGAGAAACCATCCATTCTCGGCTGCATTTGATACCGAAGCTCCGCCAACGCTTGATGTATGTACCCCTCAGTATTGACTACCCTTATTGGGTCGATGATCCTCATTTTGATATAGATTTACACCTCACGCATATCGCTTTGCCTAAGCCGGGCGGTTGGAAAGAATTGCGCGATACAGCGTCCAAAATATTCAGTGAACCCTTGGATCACTCCCGCGCTTTGTGGTCATTTATTTTTGTAGAAGGCTTGGATACTATTCCTCAAATGCCTGCTGGTTCGGTCGCTATTATTTCAAAAATGCACCATGTGGCGATTGATGGCGTAGCAGGAGCAGGACTTTTGAGCTTGCTTTTTGATTTGACACCCGATAAAAAAGACATTCCTGCGCCTAAACCATTCAATCCCAAACCATTGCCCAATGAGTTGTCGTTGATTGTGAAAAGTACCCTCAGTTTCGCAGAAGAACCCTTGAAATTCCCTCGCATTTTAGCCAATACTTTAACGGCTACCCTCAAAGCAGGTTTTTTGACAAGGGTGCAAAAGAAGGATTTACCGACTGCTCCATTTACAGCTCCATCGACACCTATTAATGGTATTATTTCGGCAAGGCGCAAATGGAACACGGCTATTTTATCTTTGGATAGAGTGTTGGCTTTGAAAAATGCTATGGGCACCACGATGAATGATATTATGCTCGCGATATGTGCTGGGGCGTTGCGCCGTTATTTGCTTGAAAAAGGCAAATTACCTAAAAAACCGATGGTGGCAATGGTGCCCGTTTCGACTCGAACGAGCGATAATACTGAGGGGACTGGCAATCAAATAACGCCTATGTTGGTGCAGTTAGCAACCAATATTGAAGACCCAATTGAACGCTTGGAAACCATTCATGAAAATACCTCGCGCGGCAAGACCTATCAAGGGGCTGTGGGTGCTAAAACTTTATCGAATATGGCAGAAGCCGTGCCTTTCGGTTTGGCGAATCAAGCAGCTCGGTTGTACTCTCGTTTTCAAGTATCAGAAATGCACAATCCTGTTTTCAACGTGACGATTACGAACGTACCCGGTCCGAATATTCCTTTGTATATCAATGGACATAAATTGATGTCAGTCATGGGCATGGCACCTATTATTGATGGCATGGGTTTGATAATTACCATTTTCAGTTACAATGGTTTAGTCACGATTAGCCCGACTTCTGATGTAAATTCAATGCCCGATTTGGATAATTTCTCTCGCTATTTACGGGAATCAGCGAATGAATTAGAAGCCGCTATTTTGAAACATAGTGAAGGAAAAAGTAAAAAAATAGTTAAAAAAGCAGCAAAAGCCGAGTCTGACCCATTGTTTGAACGCTTGAAAAAGTTCTTGAAAAAGCAACCTAAAACCGATGCTCCGAAAGGCGGCGTCTATCAATTTAAAGTAACAGGTGCAGCTCCAACGGATTGGACAATTGACCTTAATACAGTGCCAGGTACTGTCAAACGCAGCAAAGCCGACAGCCCCGACGTGACTTTTATCATCGAAGACGAACACCTTATGCGCGTAACTGAGGGCAAATTGGATATTCAAACCGCCTTCATCCAAGGGCGTTTGAAGATTGATGGCGATTTTACAATGGCTATGAAATTAGGGAAAATATTGGGAAAAATGATGAAAGAAGAATTGAAAGAGAGTTGAATTTATTTGTTGAGTCATTGAAAAATAACAAATAGTTCAGTTTTTTTGAAACACATAGGCACATAGGACACATAGTTTTCTTTGTTTACACATAAAAAACTATGTGCTCTATGTGCCTATGTGTTTTAGAAAATAGGTAAAACATTCGTGGCTCAAAAAATCACAACACCTAAATTAGTGAAATTCGTCAATTCGATTAAAATTCGTGGCTCAAAAATCAATATCTAAAATGAAAAAAGTAATCATACTTGGTGCAGGGGAAAGCGGTGTAGGCGCAGCATTATTAGCGAAAAAGTGCGGATTCGAGGTATTTGTCAGCGATAAAAGTGAAATTAAAGCCCATTTTAAAAAAGAACTTGACGATGCTCAAATTCCTTACGAAAGTGGTCAACATACTGAGGGGGTCATCCTTGAAGCCGATGAAATTGTCAAAAGTCCAGGCATTCCAGACAAAGTGGAACTCATCAAATCAGCGAAGCAGAAGGGCATTCCTGTCATGTCTGAAATAGAATTTGCCTATCAAAACCGAGGCAATGACGAGCCATATATCATCGCCATTACAGGCTCGAATGGGAAAACGACGACCACCAGCCTTATTTATCACCTTCTGAAAACGGGTGGAAAAGACGTGGCAGTCGGCGGCAATATTGGAAAAAGTTTCGCTCGATTGATTGCGGAAGAGCCTATTCATGATTTTTATGTCTTAGAATTAAGCAGTTTTCAATTAGATGGCATCATTCATTTCAGACCCAATATTGCCATTTTACTCAATATCACACCCGATCATTTGGATAGATATGAGTACAAAATGACGAATTATGTCGCCTCCAAATTCCGCATTGCAATGAACCAAACGGAAGACGATATTCTCATTTTTAATCAAGATGATGTTGAAATTCAACCATTTATAGATAAAAATATTTCAGAAGTGAATGAATGGCCCATTTCTACCCATTTTGACAGCCCTATACTGAGGGGTCGTTTCGACATGTCAAAATCAAGCCTCAAAGGTCCTCACAATTATTTCAATGCCTCGTGTGCGATAGCGGCTGCGATAGTCGCTCAAGTGAGTGATGCTAAAATTCAAGAAGGTTTAGAGACCTTCACAAATGCACCCCATCGCTTAGAATTTGTCGCTACTATTAATGGCGTGGAATATATCAACGACTCGAAAGCGACGAACGTGGATTCCGTTTTTTGGGCATTGTCCTCCATGACTAAACCCGTTGTTCTCATCATGGGCGGCACTGATAAAGGCAACGATTATACTCAAATTGAAAAATTGGTCATTGAAAAAGTGAAGGCAATTGTCGCAATGGGTGTGGACAATTCCAAAATTTTAAGTTTTTTCAATCCTCACATTAAAAATATAGAAGAAGCCAAATCAGCACATGAAGCCATTCAAATTGCTTCAAAATATGCTGAAACAGGCGATTGCGTTTTGCTCTCACCTGCTTGTGCCAGTTTTGATTTATTTAAAAATTATGAGGATAGAGGAGAGCAGTTTAAAAAAGGTGTTTTAGAATTGAAAAATGTTTAACTTTGAATAAAAAAATTGAAAACTTATGGTTAAAGAATTGCAAATGCCTTTATCAAATGTTCAAGTTGAACTTTTGAAATTATATTCAACTAATCTCTCAGAAGAAGATTTATTGGATTTGCGTACCATGATAGCCAGATATTATGCTGAAAGAGCTATCAAAAATGCTGATAAAATTTGGAAAGAGCGTGGATTAACTAACGATGACATGGAAAAATGGTTGAATGATGAAAATCAATAAGATTGAAAAAAATTGAATTCCCTAAAATTAGGGTAGTGACTATTCAAGAATTTGAAGAAATCTTTAGAACACAAATGAATCGAAAAATTGGTTGATATAGCTTTTTTACTGAGGTATAACAAAGGAGCATACGCTAAACCGTATGCTCCTTTATTATTGAAACCAAGCAGATATCAAGCGAAATCTAAATTAAAAACCTTATTAACAAGTTCTTGATTTAATTTGAATTACCTTCACCAAATTCATTATTTGTTTTACTAACTAACTAATTTTAAATCATGCTTCACTATCGCGCAGATCTTCGCACTTTAGCTTACAAAGTGTTCACTACAATCTTATTCTTCGGTCTTTGGATTTATGGCTTCAATTGGATAGCATATTCTGTTTATTTGCTGGCTGCCATTGCCGTTTCAGTCATGACTCACAATCATCAACATCTCAAAATCTGGAAAAATAGAACGCTCAATACCCTCACCGATTGGTGGTTGACTGTTTTTTACGGGCTGCCCATCTTCGTTTGGATTCCGACGCACAATCGGAATCACCATAAATTCACGAATAAAGAAGGCGATGTCTCTATCACTTACAGACATACAGAGGAAAATAATTTCCTATCTGTTTTGAGCTACCCCTCAGTATCGGGCTATCATCAGATGAAAGAAAGCATTATTCCATACATGAAAAAGTTGCGTCAAACTGACCGTCAAACTTATATCGAAAATTGTATTCAAATTGCCGTTTTAGCGATTTGGGTCATTGGTTTCCTTATTTTAGATTGGAAAAAAGCTTTGTTATATGTCGTCATTCCGCAGCAATTTTCTGCTTTTATCGTCATGGTTTTCAATTATATTCAGCACGTGCATACGGATGAAGAAAGCCCTTATGACCATTCACGCAATTTTATGGGCATCAATTGGCTGCTTTTCAACAATGGCTATCACACGGCACATCACGAGCGCGCGGGCATCCATTGGAGTCTTTTACCTGCTGAACACAACAGAATTGCTCATTTAATAAAACCTGAATTGGTTCAAAAAACCATGTTGGGATACCTATTTCGCACATACATACTCGGTGCATTCGATAGCCGCTTTACAACTTTTAATATGCGTCAAGCTCGTTTGAAACGGCAAGGGTAGTTTTTAGTTTTTCTTTATAAATAAATACCTACTGTTGATATACATTGATAGTAGGTATTTTTTATTAAATCCTTTGAATTTGAAAATGATTCCCTAAAAACTTCTATTTTTGTAAAAAAATATGCCTCCTTACTGAGGGGGTGCATAAAACGATACACTATAATTTTTCACAATAAATCATTTCACACCATGTCAATGATCAACAGAGTCACCGCCGAATTGCGTGGTGATAGAGTTATTTGGGCAATTGTGGCTGTCCTTTCGATGGTCTCTATTTTGACGATTTACAGTGCATCTTCGTCGTTAGCTTTTCAAAAAAACGGCGGCAATACCGAGTATTATTTGCTAAAACAGATACTAATTCTCGGCGTTGGTTTGGCAATTGTCTATGTTTTTCATATTATTCATTACAAACGATTCAATCTTTGGGCACCCTATATGCTTGCCATCACAGTACCTTTGTTGGCACTCACTTTGGCAGTCGGCACTGAATACAACGACGCTCAACGGTGGCTTGAAGTCCCAGGTTTAGGCTTGACTTTCCAAACATCCGATTTAGCGAAAATCTCATTGATTACCTATATCGCCCGCTCAATTACAGCTAAACAAGACTATATTTCAGATTTTCAAAGCGCATTTTTACCGATTATTATGCCCGTCATCATTGTATGTTTGCTCATTGCTCCCAGCAATTTGTCAACCGCAGCAGTCATTTTTGCAACCTGTATTGTCATGATGTTTGTCGGTCGAGTGGCACCGAAATATATATTTTTAATGATGTTTTGCGGCTTGGTAGCCTTCTCTGGTTTGATAGTCATTGGGCAAGCCTTTCCAGACAAAGTGCGTGTGAATACTTGGACTTCTCGTCTGAAAAATTTTGTAACCGATTCCGAAGAAGCCGACCAAACAAAAATTGCTAAAATGGCAATTGCGAACGGTGGTATGTTAGGCACAGGACCTGGCAATTCAGTTCAAAAAAACTTTTTACCCAATGCTTTTTCCGATTATCTCTACGCGGTTATCATTGAAGAATATGGTCTGTTTGGTGGATTTTTAATATTAGGACTCTATTTATTGCTCTTTTTAAGGGTCGTCCGATTGGTCACCAAATCGCCCAAGACCTTCCCCGCCATGCTGGTCATGGGGCTAACGCTGATGCTCGTGGTGCAAGCGTTGGCGAATATGGCGGTGAGCGTTCACTTAGTTCCTGTCACGGGTCTGCCCTTGCCGATGCTCTCGATGGGGGGCACTTCGCTGCTCTTTAGTTGCGTTTCGTTGGGCATGATTTTAAGCGTTTCAAAATTTATTGAAACTGAAAATAGTTGACATGAAAATAATCATCAGCGCAGGTGGCACGGGCGGACATATTTTCCCTGCCGTAGCCGTAGCCGACGAACTCAAACGGCAAGACCCCTCAGTACAAATCCTCTTTGTAGGGGCTTTGGGCAAAATGGAAATGGAGCGAGTCCCCAAAGCAGGCTACCCAATAGAAGGCTTGCCCATCGCTGGTTTGCAACGTCGTTTGACCTTGAAAAACATTTGGCTCAATCTGCAATTGCCTTTCAAATTGCTCAATTCAATGCTCAAGGTCAAGCGCATTTTGACCGATTTTAAACCCGATGTAGCCGTGGGTTTTGGTGGTTTCGCGTCGGGACCGACCTTGCGAGCAGCCGCCAATATGGGCATTCCAACCGTTTTACAAGAGCAAAATTCCTACGCTGGCGTAACGAATAAACTTTTAGCTGAAAAAGCACAAGTCATCTGCGTTGCGTATGAAGGGCTTGAAAAGTTTTTTCCTAAAGATAAAATTATCATCACTGGCAATCCTGTGCGTTCGGATATTGCGTTTTCTCAAAATACTGAGGGGATAAGCCATAAAAAACAAGAAGGCATAGCCTATTTTAATTTAGATAAAAATAAAAAAACGATTGTCATAATGGGTGGTTCGCTCGGTGCTAAAACGCTCAATATAGCGATGGAAAACAATGCACAACTCATTGAAAATAAAGGAGATATACAAATATTATGGCAATGCGGTCGCCTTTATGAAGATGATTTTAAAAATGGAAAAACCGCTCAATTACCCAATGTACAGATGCGCCCGTTCATTGACAGAATGGATTTGGCTTATGCAATCGCGGACGTCATTATTGCTCGTGCAGGAGCGTTGACGATTTCGGAATTATGCCTTGCAGGTACCCCCTCAGTATTGGTGCCTTCTCCCAACGTTGCAGAAGATCATCAGACTAAAAACGCTATGGCATTGGTTGAAAAACAAGCGGCTATACTCGTAAAAGACAGTGAAGCAAAAGATAAAATGATTCAAAAAGCTTTAGAAATCATTGACAATGAATCACTTATGAATAGTTTGAGTCATAATATTTTAAAATTAGGAAAACCCAATGCAGCAAAAGACATTGCTTCACAAATCATCAAAATAACCCATCAATGAGTGATATAAAAGTACAAATAGCTGAAACGGATGAGCAAATTCTGACATGTTGGGATGCCATAAATGCCCTTCGTCCGCATTTAATCGAAGCCGATTTTCTACCATTGATTCGGGAATTACAAGCCAGCGGCTACGTCTTAGCGTATGTAGAATTGAATGGCAAAGCGGCAGCAATTATAGGCTATCGTTACCTACATTTTTTATTCAATGGTAAGCATATTTACATTGATGACTTGTCAACTTTACCCGAGGCAAGGGGTAAAGGTTATGCTTCCGCCCTTTTAGATTTTGTAAAGAATGAAGCTCAAAAACAAGGCTTAAAAACGGTAACCCTTGATAGCGGACACCATCGCCACGATGCTCATCGCCTATATTTGAACGAAGGTTACAAAATCATGGCTCATCATTTTCTACTCACCTTAGAAAAATAGTTAAAAATTGAGAATTAAGAGTTGAAAATGACCACTTTGGACATAGTAATTTCATTCAAATTAAGGCTTGCATAAAACCTTTGGCGTTGTGTTTAATCATATTTTTTTTAGAAATTTGCAGAGAAATTTTTAAAAATAAATAATAATAAAATTCAGGCTTAAATCGCCGTAAAATTTTAAAATTAGATGACTAAGAGCACATTATTTGACAAGGTTTGGGATGCACACGTCATTCGGCACATCGAGGATGGACCGGATGTATTCTTCATCGACCGCCATTTTATCCATGAAGTTACCAGCCCTGTTGCCTTTTTGGGATTGGAAAATAGGGGCGTAAAAGTGATGTTCCCTGAACGCACTTTCGCAACCGCCGACCACAACACGCCCACCATCAATCAACATTTGCCAGTAGCAGACCCTCTTTCGGCTAACCAATTATCAGCCTTAGAAAATAACTCCGCTAAATACGGCATTTCGCATTGGGGTTTGGGTCATAAAAAGAATGGTATCGTGCATGTCGTCGGTCCTGAAAATGGTATCACTCAACCAGGCATGACCATCGTTTGCGGCGACTCACATACGTCCACGCACGGTGCTTTTGGCGCAATTGCCTTCGGAATCGGCACTTCTGAGGTCGAAATGGTTTTGGCTTCGCAATGTATCATGCAAGCGAAAGCTAAGAAAATGCGCATCACTATCAATGGTGAATTATCGAAAGCGGTGATGTCAAAAGATGTGGCGTTGTATATGATTTCGCAGATTTCAGCGAGTGGTGCGACAGGTTATTTTGTAGAATATGCAGGCGATGTTTTTGAAAACATGAGCATCGAAGGGCGTATGACCGTCTGTAATATGAGTATCGAAATGGGCGCGCGCGGTGGTATGATTGCCCCCGATGAAAAAACTTTTGCCTACCTCAAAGGTCGTGAAATGGCACCTAAGGGCGAGCAATGGGATAAGTCATTGGCTTATTGGAAAACCTGGAAAACGGACGAAGGCGCAACTTTCGACGTAGAATATACCTTCAACGCAGCCGATATTGAGCCGATGATTACATACGGCACTAACCCGGGCTTAGGCACAGGTATTTCTCAAAATATCCCTCAAGCCAATGAAGTGAAAGATGGCGAAGCGAGCTATAAAAAAGCCCTCGCATACATGGGCTTCAACGAAGGCGAAGAAATAATCGGTAAAAAAGTGGATTATGTCTTTTTGGGCAGCTGCACCAACGGACGCATTGAAGATTTTAGAGCCTTCGCCTCAGTTGTTAAAGGTCGTAAAAAAGCGGATAATATTACCGCTTGGCTCGTGCCAGGTTCGCATATTGTAGAAGCTCAAATTCAAGAAGAAGGTATTTTGGATATTTTGACGGAGGCAGGTTTCCTCTTGCGTCAACCAGGTTGTTCAGCATGTTTGGCGATGAACGACGATAAAGTTCCTGCTGGAAAATATGCCGTCAGCACATCCAATCGCAATTTTGAAGGACGTCAAGGTCCGGGCGCACGCACGCTTTTGGCAAGCCCATTGGTGGCAGCGGCAGCCGCGGTTACAGGCGTTGTGACAGACCCACGCGATTTGATGGAGAACTAAATATGGGTAATGAGTAATGGGTAATAGGTAATTACCCCCTCAGTAAAAAGCACTTTACCTTCAATTTTCAATTATTAATTTTCAATTTTCAATTAAAAAAAATGGCTTACGATAAGTTCACTATATTAAGAAGCACCGCCGTTCCAATGCCGATTGAGAACGTGGATACTGATCAAATCATCCCTGCTCGTTTTTTGAAAGCGACCAAACGCGAAGGCTTTGGCGACAACCTTTTCAGAGATTGGCGTTACAATACTGAGGGGTCGCCCAAACAGGATTTTGTTTTGAACAATCCGACGTATTCAGGTAAAATATTGATTGGCGGTAAAAATTTCGGTAGTGGTTCGAGCCGCGAACATGCTGCTTGGGCTATTTACGATTATGGATTCCGTTGCGTGGTTTCCAGCTTTTTTGCAGATATTTTCAAAAACAACTCTTTGAATATCGGCATTTTGCCAGTGACTGTGAGCGAAGGTTTTTTAGATAAAATATTCATAGCCATCGAAGCAGACCCTAAAGCTGCAATCGAAGTCAATTTGCCAACTCAAACCATCACATTGTTGGCAACTGGAGATAGTGAAAGTTTCGATATCAATGGTTATAAAAAGCACAATATGCAAAACGGCTATGACGATATTGACTATTTGCAAGCCATGGAAAGCGACATTACGGCTTTTTCGGCAACGCGTTCTTTTTAATAAATTGTGTTAATAAATCGAACAAAAAATGGACAGAATCATGGTTATTGGTTGTTGTGGCGCAGGAAAATCTACTTTTTCGAGACGTTTACATAGCCTTATAGGATTGGAACTCATCCATTTAGACAAGTATCATTGGCAACCAAATTGGGTAGAAATAGAGAAAACCGCATGGGAAATAACAGTCCAAAAATTGATAGAAAAACCCAAATGGGTCATGGACGGCAATTTTAGCGGTACAATGGCAGTCAGAATGGAACGTGCCGATACAATTTTCTACTTTGATTATCCAACTTGGTTGTGTTTGTGGCGTGTTATAAAGCGGATTTGGACATATCGAGGCAAAACAAGACCTGATATGACTGAAGGTTGTCCCGAGCGATTGGATTTTGAATTTTTACATTACGTAGCGACTTTCAATCTTAGAAAGAGAAATGCGATTTTAGAAAAATTGAATAAAGTAAAAGAGCAAAAAGTCATTAAAATTTTCAAAAATGACAAAGAAGCAGACGCTTTTTTGGAGAGCTTAAAGAAATAATCCTTTTCCGAAGGAATTCTTTTTTAGAATGAACTCATTTAGAGAATCAGTATAATTGCGCAAAGTGGTATAAATTAATACTTTTTAGTAGCTTTAAATATACCTACTTTTCCGACTTAAAAATGAAAAAAAAATATGTAGAGATAATGGATACCACACTCCGCGACGGTGAGCAAACCAGCGGCGTGTCGTTTTCGGCAGCAGAAAAATTGACTATTGCTCAACTTTTACTCCAAGAAGTGAAAGTGGATAGAATTGAAATTGCTTCCGCCCGTGTGTCGGAAGGCGAGTTATTGGCTGTTCAAAAAATAACGGAATGGGCAAATACCAATGGTTTTATTGATAAAATTGAAGTATTAACCTTTGTAGATGGCGAATCTTCTATCAATTGGATGCTACAATCGGGTGCTAAAGTCATGAATTTATTGACTAAAGGCTCTTTGAATCATTTGACTTATCAATTGAAAAAAACGCCCGAAGAGCATTTTAATGAAATCAAAAATGTCATCCATTTAGCCGCTTCAAAAGGTATAAAAAGCAACATTTACTTAGAAGATTGGAGCAATGGCATGAAAAACTCCTACGATTATGTCATCCAATTCTTAGATTTTTTGACGCAACAACCCATCGAACGAGTGCTTTTGCCCGATACTTTGGGCGTCTTGACCCCTCAGTTGACCTACAATTATGTCAGCGATTTGGTCAAACGCTATCCCAAAACGCATTTTGATTTTCATGCCCATAACGACTACGACCTCAGCATTGCCAACGTCATGGAAGCCCTCAAAGCAGGCGCACATGGCTTGCATTTGACGGTGAATGGCATGGGCGAACGCGCTGGAAATGCGCCATTATCAAGTGCTGTGGCGGTGATGAACGACTTTTTCCCTGATATAAAAATGAATGTGGCTGAGAAGTCTTTGTACTCAGTCAGTAAAATTGTAGAGTCATTTTCAGGTTTGAGAATCCCTGCGAATAAGCCGATTATTGGCGAAAATGTGTTCACTCAAACCGCTGGTATTCATGCCGACGGCGATAGCAAACACAACCTCTATTTCAATGATTTAATGCCCGAACGGTTCGGCAGAACGCGTAAATATGCGCTCGGAAAAACGTCTGGCAAAGCCAATATTGAAAAAAACTTGCAGGAATTGGGCATAAAACTCTCTTCCGATGAATTAAAAAAAGTGACTCAAGAGGTTATTGAAATTGGGGATAAAAAGCAAATCATTACGCTGGAAGATTTGCGATATATTGTTAGCGATGTTTTAAATTATGATGTGGTTGAAAATAAGGTGGAAATTGTGAATTATGTCTTAACACATTCTCGAAATCTCCGCCCTTCAGCGACTTTAAAAGTTAAAATTGACGGACAAGTTTTTGAAGAAAATGCACAAGGCGATGGTCAATATGATGCTTTTATGAATGCCCTCAAAAAGGCGTATGCCAAAAAGCAAATTAAACTGCCTGAGCTGACCGATTATGCTGTCCGAATCCCTCCTGGAGGCAAAACCGATGCCCTCTGCGAAACCATTATTACTTGGAAAATGAACGGAAAAGACATCAAAACAAGGGGTTTGGACTCAGATCAAACGGTTTCGGCTATCAAGGCAACTGAAAAAATGTTAAATCTAATTTAGAGTGTTTAGTGTGTGGTTTTTAGTGTTTAGACAATCTAAATGCTCTAAAAACTACACCCTAAAAACTAAAAACTAAAAAAAAATGGCTCATAAGAAAATTTTAATCGTCCCTGGTGATGGCATCGGGCAAGAAGTAACGGCAGTCGGCAAGAAGGCTTTAGATAAAATTGCAGAAAAATTCGGGCATACGTTCGAGTACGACGAGGCTCTGATTGGTCACGTAGCCATCGAGGCAACGGGCAATCCACTCCCCGATGAATCATTGGCTAAAATGCGCGCATCTGATGCGGTGTTGTTCGGCGCCGTCGGTCATCCAAAATACGATAATGACCCGACTGCAAAAGTCCGCCCTGAGCAAGGGCTTTTGAAAATGCGTAAAGAATTGGGCTTATATGCCAACTTGCGCCCCATCAAATTGTTCGACGAATTGCTCGAAGCATCGAGCATTAAGCCCGAAATACTGAGGGGGTCTGATATTCTCTTTTTCAGAGAGTTGACAGGCGATATTTATTTCGGCGAAAAAGGTCGCAACGAAGACCGCACCTACGCTTACGATATTGCAGGCTATCATAAATACGAGGTAGAACGCATTGCCCGCAAAGCCTTCGATGCTGCCATGACGCGTGGCAAACGCCTAATGTCAGTTGATAAAGCCAACGTTTTGGAATCCAGTCGCTTGTGGCGTGAAACCATTTTGGAAGTGGCTAAAGACTATCCCGAAGTAGAGTTAGAGCACCAATTTGTGGACTCCGCAGCCATGCTTTTGATTAAAAAACCCCGTCATTTTGATGTGGTCGTCACCGCTAATTTGTTCGGCGATATCCTCACCGACGAAGCGTCTCAAATAGCGGGTTCTATGGGCATGTTGGCATCCGCCTCTATCGGCGATAGCACGGGCGTGTACGAACCCATTCACGGTTCGGCACATGATATTACAGGCAAAGGCGTCGCCAATCCAATGGCTTCCGTCCTCTCCGCCGCCTTGCTTTTAGACATTTCTTTTGGCATGAAAGCAGAATCGAATGCTTTGATTGCCGCTATTGACGCTGTCCTAAAAGCTGGTTTCAGAACGGGCGATATTGCTGATGCGAATACTCCTAAAGATATGATACTTGGCACGGTGGCGATGGGCGAGGAGATATTGAAGAGAATCTGATTAGTGAAAAGATAATAGTGAAAAGTGGAAAATGCGCTGGAGGCGCAACATATTGGTAGAAAAAATGCCTTTCAGCGGTTGTTGAAGGGCATTTTTTATGGTTTTTACTGAGGGGGTGTTATAATAACTCATGCAATACGCCTTATTGTTTTTCATTAAAATTTATCATTTTACTACACTTCTAAAGTTTTACTGCTAAATTTGTACAAAATTGATAGTGATGATAACAAAACTTTTTATAGAAAATTTCCGAAGTATTGAAAAAGCGGAAATGGATTTGGGTAAAATTACGGTCTTGACGGGTGCAAACAACTCGGGCAAGTCGAGCGTGATTTATTCACTCTTAGTTTTGCGTAATATTTTAACGAATCCTAATCAAAGCCTTGATAATATTTTGACTTTACCTTTTATTAATTTGGGAGGGTTTGAACAGGTAGTTTATTTGAAAGAAAAAAGGAAAAATATTAAGGTTGGTTTTTCTACAAGTTATGTAACATTAGAAAGTAGCGATGAGGCAGGAGAAATAACTTTTTCCTGTTCAACTAACCCTGCTAAAACTGATATTCAATTAGATATAACTGGAATATGGCAAGCAAATAAAATAATTTCAATAGCTTTCCCATATACTTTAAATAAATCTACTCAAGTAGAACTATTAGAAAATTTATATAAAAGTTTATGGTCATTTTTGTGGAATGGTTTCAATATTTTGCCTGATCCAATGAAGCTATTACATAAAAATACAAGTTACTATCATCCAGAATTGTTACGAAATAATATTGAATTTTTAACGACTATTCCCAGTAATACTATGAATTCTCTTGATTTTGTACCTATCAGACGAGGCTTTTCAAAACCATATTATAGTCCAGTGCCTTTGTCAAGCAATAGAGGTATTACTGAAGAAGAAATTGCCACTATTATTTCACTTGATAGAGATTTGATTGGAAAAATAGCTCATTATCTTGAAAAAATTGTTGATAGACAATTTTCAATTTATACAACACCTCATACAGCTATTTTTTACCTGCAAACTCGTCATAAAGCCACAGGTTTTACCACTGATTTAGTTAATGAAGGTTTAGGTACAAATCAATTGGTGACTATATTGGCTAAAGCTCTACAAAAAGATACAGATGTTGTCTGTATTGATGAACCCGAAATTCATCTACACCCCTCAGTAATTAGTAAATTAGTCGGTGTTTTAGTAGAAATTGCTAATAAAGAAAAGAAGCAATTCATCGTATCTACGCATAGTGAGCATTTTATTACAGCCTTATTGAAACATATTCGACAAGATGAGATTAAAAATGAGGATGTGAAAGTGTATTATTTGAAAAAAGATGGGCAAAAAACAGTTATTGAAAACCAACCTATCAATGAGAAAGGGCAGATTGAAGGCGGCTTAGTTCATTTTTATGAAACCGAATTGGAAGACCTCTCCTCACTATTCAATATTACGGATTAAGATATGGAATTTGTTGTCAACGAATGGCTTATGGAATATCTTAGACCCAATGCCTCCCATGCTGAAAAAGCATTAGCCCAACAGTTTTTACAACGTTTTATGCAAAGAGAATTCAACAGCGATACATACTTATTTGAAGCCGCCACTTTTACAAAAGATAAAATTATTGTCACCACTGATGAAAAATTAGCTTATTAAATGCGCGATATTGAAGGCATCAAAGTGGTGTTGCTTCCTGATTTTTTAAAAGATTATTAAAATGATTTTTTAAAAAATTAATAAGAGATTGCCTATAAAAAATGCCTTTCAGCGGTTGCTGAAAGGCATTTTTTATGGGTTTTACTGAGGGGGGCTCAAGCGGCAGGTTTTTTATTCATTTTTGAATTGTAGAGTTCAATGCCAGTTTGTATAATTTCTGCTATAAAAGGGTCGCCTTTTTCAAAATAAGTGCTTGGAAATGTCTTGGTTTCAATATCCATAAATTGCTTTTGAATATTAATCTTAGAAAAATGCTTTCTATCTTCGTAGCCAAAGCCATTAAAAATAGTTGAAATCAAAGCTACATCAATATCAGAATCATTATTCGCCTTATTTTTAGCATAAGAACCAAATAAAATCACTCTTTCTAACGGGACACCCGAAGAAAGAATCTCTTGCGTAAATTGTTGTACTTTTTTAATTACCTCTTCTCTTGTAAGCATGATTTTATTGGTCAATATGTTCTTGTTTTGATAGCATAATTTTTTTACAAAGTTAGGTTTTTTTGAAAAATAGTAATGAATTGACACTCTTATAATTTATAAAAAATGCCTTTCAGCGGTTGTTGAAAGGCATTTTTTATGGGTTTTACTGAGGGGTATTATCTCTTCAAAACAAACTTACCTAATGCTCTTGTTTGCGTCAAAGGATTGGTCAATTTGATAAAATAAATGCCTTCGGGTAGTGTTGATACATCAATATCCGTTTTGTTTTCTACAAGTTTACCTTTGAGCATTGTCTGACCTGTTAAGGCAATAATATCGAATTGTTGAAATGAATGGCTGCTATATATGGTTATTTGAGTAGTGGCTGGATTCGGATAAATAGCAACATTTTCGATGATTTCTTCTGTTGCTGTATTGATGCTGTCGCAATTGTAGTTGGCAGGAGGTATCTCAAAGAAAGGGCTATTAGGAAGTCCAGCGTAGTTAAACGCAGGTAATTGAAGAGCATGAGGTCGAAAATCACATAGTTTCCCAGGGCAATCAGGGCGATTTATAATACTTAAATACTTATGTGAAAAAGGGCTGAATATATAAATCTTGCCATCTGGTCCAAGTTTACTGCGAGCAAAAAAACCTTTCTCATTGTTAAAAGCGAATGAATCTAATTCCCCAATCAATTGCATGGATGATTGAATATTCATGGAAGTTAAATCATATTGGTAAATTTGTGTTCTGAGAACAACATATAGATACTTTGAGTTGTTAGAAAAGCAGATACCTCTTGAAAAATCACTATTTCTTGGGAAAATTAAAGATATTGGATTCGATAGTATTCCATGTTTAGTATCAAAATCATAAACACTTAGACCATCCTGACTATCAATTCTTGCGTAACGTTTTCCATCGGGAGAAATGTTCACTTGTCCTCCAATGTCATTATCTCCCCAACTTCTTCCAACACATTGTAATTTAGGCGAATCTAAGCCATTTGAAGTTAAGAGAGTAGTATAGAAACAGTTTGAATTCCATTTAGGTATTATTACCCACCAATCAGTTTTATTATCATGTCGTAATGCTTGAATATAGCCCCTACTCATTGTATCTTTAATTAGGATTACTTTTTTTTCAATAACTTCTCCTAAACCATTATTTTTATTCATATCAACAGTATGAACGTATACATGTAGTGGCACTGCAAGCTTATTAGAACCTAATGGAAAAGCATCAATAAAATCAAGGTTAAAAACAAAATATTTTGCACTATCTTTTGGGCTGGGTAAAATTGTTACATTCTGAGTAATAGGAAAATCACCTAACCCATTTTTGCACCAGCTTCCGTACACTAAATTTGAATTTATATTATCTCCATTTGTCATTAATAAATGGTTACTATTTAAAATAAAACAGCCAGATGTATGAAATTGTAAATTACCTTTTTTATCGCATATTGCTGTGTTATAACTTCCTGGTATGGGTGTTGTCTGTACATTAATTTGTTTGAAAGTAGGATTTTTATCATTGAAATCAATGTAATTGTAGTTTTCTAATATCCATTGATGCCCATATTTTTCTTGTGCTGATAAAAATTGACTTAAAAGCAACAACACGATAATTATTTTTTTCATTTATATATATTTAAAAAATAAAAGGCATACTGGGTCCTAATTCCAAGTATGCCTTTAAAATATAAATTATTTTTTTATTGTTAATTTAATGGACTCAGTGTTACCATCCGAAGTTTTAATTTTTATAATATAAATCCCATTAGATAATTCATGATGGATAAGATTATCTTTGTTTATGAGGTTAAATGATTTTAATAAACGTCCTGTAATATCAAATATATCTGCATTACCAATTACTTTATTTGGTAAATTAATATTTATTGATTCATTTGAAGGATTCGGATAAAGAACTATTGCTTCCTTAGGAGTCGAAAAAGGTGCTTGCAATAATTGGGCATAATTAATATTACTTCGATTTATAGTAGTGACTGGTATCTTTTCGCATTCTTCAATAGTTTTTTGAATATCGATTAAGTCCAATTTTGACATAAAACCTCTTGCAACATATACTATCATACCCCCCTCAGTAACGCATGTACTGGCGATGCTTTTGAGCCTTGCACTTTGCTCTATAGTAAATTGACCATCATTATAAAGTTGAGCTTCTAAATATATTTGATATACATCTTTGAAATATCTCTCATAAGTTGTCAAAGATGAAGTATTATCTAATTTGTTTTTAGCTTCTTTAAGTTTTACCTTGACTTTGTTAAATTAGGAATAAATTAAATATTGGTAATTCAAGATGAATTTAATTTATGTTTAGATTGAGTTGCTTTAGCCCTTTTAAAT
>JAYTUY010000289.1:0-11403 GCA_043744275.1 Saprospiraceae bacterium | reverse complement strand
CCATTTGAGTAAGAATTACTCAATGGCGGTTACTAAACCTAATGGTGCGAATTATTTCATTTAAAATAAAAAAACATGACTCGACTCAGTGTCAATATCAATAAAATAGCCATTCTCCGCAACTCTCGCGGCGGCAATCTGCCCGATTTAATTCAAGTAGCTAAGGACTGTGAAACCTTCGGGGCACAAGGCATCACCGTACATCCAAGACCTGATGAGCGGCATATTCGCTTCAATGATGTGCCATTATTGAAAGAAATTGTCACCACTGAGTTTAATATTGAAGGCTATCCCGACAAGCGATTCATGGATTTGGTCTTAGCCAATAAGCCGCATCAAGCCACCCTCGTGCCAGACGACCCTTCTCAACTCACCTCCGATCATGGTTGGGATACACATAAACAAGCCGATTTTTTGACCGAAACCATCCAAATACTGAGGGGGTCAGGCATCCGCGTTTCTCTCTTTGTAGATGCCGATGAAAAAATGGTGGAAGGAGCAAAATCAGTCGGGGCGGATAGGATTGAGTTTTATACAGGCATATATGCTAAAGATTTTCATAAAAATAAAGAAAAAGCCGTTGAACCCCATGCAAGGGTCGCTCGTTTAGCCAATCAATTGGGATTAGGCATCAATGCAGGGCATGATTTGAATTTGGACAATTTGAAATATTATCAGCAAAACGTAGAAGGTTTATTAGAAGTCTCTATCGGTCATGCTTTAATAGCGGATGCTTTGTATTATGGCTTGCATAATACCATTCAGATGTATTTGAGGCAATTGAAATGATGATGAATAATTTTTTTAGGGCAATTCCTTCAAAACCGCCTTTAAACTATCGCGCCAATGTGGAATTTCAATGCCAAAAACATCTCTAATTTTTTGTTTATTCAAAACGCTGAATGGCGGGCGAGCAGCAGGCGTCGGATATTGAGAAGATTCAATGGGGTTTACTTGACAATCTATTTCTCTAATCTCAAAAATGGCTTTTGTAAAATCGTACCAACTGGTGACGCCTTCATTGCTATAATGAAAGACCCCCCTCCCGCTTTTATCGGGATGTCCCATCAGTATTTCAGGGCTAACTTCTTGATTATGAATCTTTTGTGCAATTTTCAAAACAGCTTTTGCTAAATCTCGAGCATTTGTGGGTGTTCCGATTTGGTCAAAAACGACATTGAGCGAAGGACGCTCTTTGCCCAAACGAAGCATGGTTTTAACAAAATTATGTCCATAAATACCATACACCCACGACGTGCGAATGACGAGCGTGCGCTCACAAAACTTCAAAGCTGCTAAGTCACCCCTCAGTTTTGTTTTCGCATAAACGCCTTTTGGACTGGCTTTATCTCCCTCTTTAAATGGCGTATTTTGATGATTATGATAGACATAATCCGTAGAGATTTGAATCATAGTCGCCCCATGCGCTTGGCAGGCTTTAGCCAAATTTCGCGAACCATTCACATTGATTTTAGTCGCTAATTTGACATCCGTTTCAGCTTTATCAACAGCCGTATAGGCAGCACAATTGACGACAAATTGAATAGCATTTTTTGAAAAAAAGCTCATCACTTGTCTGGGTTTGGTAATGTCCAAACCATCAACATCAGTAAAAATAAAGCGAAAATGAGGATGAGTAAAAGAGAGAAAGCGGAACTCATTGCCGAGTTGCCCCTGTGCGCCCGTGATTAAAATTGTCGGTTTTTCCATTAGTAAAACTTTAAATGATTGCCAAAAGTAGGGTTAATTTTATCTTTTTCAGATAAAAGGACATCAGAAACGTCCATTTGCCAATCAATTTTCAATACAGGGTCGTTGTAAAGCAAGCCACCTTCACTGGCTTTTGAATAGAAATTATCGCATTTATAAAAAAACTCAGCCGTTTCGCTCAATACCAAAAAGCCATGTGCAAAACCTCTTGGAATATACAATTGCTTTTTATTTTCAGCACTCAAAACAATGGAAAAAGATTGACCATATGTAGGCGAGGCTTCACGAATATCCACTACCACATCCAGCACTTCACCTTCAATACAGCGCACTAATTTGGCTTGAGCAAACGCACCACGTTGATAATGCAGACCCCTCAGTACACCGCGTGTTGAGCGGCTTTGATTGTCTTGTACAAATATGGAATTGATGCCCGCTTGGCGGGAAACATCGTAGTTGTAGCTTTCAAAAAAATAGCCTCTATCGTCGCCCCAAACTTTGGGTTCAAATATGATTAAGCCTTCAATGCCCGTTTCGATGAACATGTCTTGAGATATTTTAATATTAATACAATTTGTGTTTAATCGTTGAGTTTTAAAACTTCAATAAACGCCGATTGAGGAACTTCTACTGAACCAAATTGACGCATTTTCTTTTTACCTTCTTTTTGTTTTTCCAATAATTTACGTTTACGGGAAATATCACCGCCATAACATTTAGCCGTCACGTCTTTACGCATGGCTGATATGGTTTCTCGAGCAATAATTTTCGCTCCGATAGCCGCTTGAATCGGAATCATAAACTGATGGCGCGGTATTAATTCTTTCAATTTTTCACAAAGGCGACGACCGACCGATTCCGCTTTTGTACGGTGAACAAGAGCCGAAAAGGCATCCACGTTATCACTGTTCAATTTAATGTCTAATTTGACAATATCCGACTGGCGATAGCCGATTGGATGATAATCAAAAGACGCATAACCTCTTGTGACCGATTTTAATTTATCATAAAAATCAAAGACAATTTCAGCCAAAGGCATTTCAAAAACCAACTCTACACGCGTAGTCGTGAGGTAGGTTTGTTTTTTCATAAAGCCTCGCTTATCCATACAAAGCGTCATAATAGTACCAATATACTCAGGTTTTGTAATGATTTGAGCTTCAATATAAGGCTCTTTGGCATATTCCAAAGCCGATGGGTCGGGCAATTCAGCTGGTTGGCGTATCATAAATTCCTGCGACCCTGTCTTAGTCAATTTAGCATAATACGACACGTTCGGGATGGTAACGATAATGTCTTGATCAAACTCCCGACGCAAGCGTTCAGTCACGATTTCCAAATGCAACATGCCTAAAAAACCACAACGGAAGCCAAAACCCAAAGCCGCTGAAGTCTCAGGCTCAAATATCAACGACGCATCATTGAGTTGCAATTTTTCAAGGCTATCTCTCAAATCTTCAAAATCATCATTATCAATCGGATAAATACCAGCAAATACCATCGGTTTCACCTCCTCAAATCCCACGACCCCCTCAGCAGGACGGGCTGCATGGGTAATCGTATCCCCTACTCTAATTTCTTTGACCGATTTGACACCCGTAATGACATAGCCCACATCACCCGCTTTCATCTCTTGTTTAGGCATCAATGTCATCTGTAAAATACCCAATTCATTGGCATCATAATCATTGCCCGTATAAACAAAACGGACTTTATCGCCTTTGCGCATCGTGCCATTTAAAATACGATAATAGGCTATAATCCCTCTAAATTGATTAAAAACAGAATCAAATATAAGGCATTGAAGCGGTGCATCAGGGTTGCCTTTGGGTGCAGGAATTCGATCAACAACAGCTTTAAGAATGTCTTCAATTCCGATACCTGCTTTACCACTCGCCAAGACAATATCCTCTCTATCGCAGCCGATTAACTCTATAATTTGATCAGAAACCTCCTCAATCATAGCGGCTTCCATATCTATTTTATTCAAAACAGGGATAATCTCAAGGTTGTGTTCCAACGCCAAAAAGAGGTTAGAAATCGTCTGAGCCTGAATGCCTTGCGTTGCGTCCACGAGTAAAAGTGCACCCTCGCACGCAGCGATTGAGCGCGACACTTCATAGCTAAAATCGACGTGACCGGGCGTATCAATCAGGTTGAAAGTATAGCGCACCCCGTCAGTATGGTCGTAATAGATTTGGATAGCATGGCTCTTGATGGTGATGCCGCGCTCGCGTTCCAAGTCCATATCATCAAGGGCTTGGGCTTGCATATCCCGTTCAGAAATGGTCTTTGTGAACTCTAATAAACGGTCGCTCAAGGTACTTTTTCCATGATCAATATGAGCGATTACACAGAAATTACGAATATTTTTTTGAATAGACATCTATTATCACAGATTTAGAGTGATTTTCTTGATTAAAACCTAAAATTTTGCGGCGCAAAGATACATTAATTTGAACGGATACTGAGGGGGTATGTTTTTATTTATTTTGAATATCTCAAATTTGTACCTTTGATTTCTAAAATAGTGAAATATGATTAATTACAACCCGAAGGATTGGTTCATTTTTATTTTTCGATTTCCAAAAGTGGATACTTTTAGAAAATTAATTCCATTAATGATTGCCATATCTTTTTATACTTTTTTGATAGCTTATATCGAGATGAGTGTATTAAAATTAGGACAAGACAGCCATGCTCGCAACGTCACTTTATTGCATAATTTATTAGGCTTTGTCTTATCCTTGCTCTTGGTTTTTAGAACCAATACCGCTTACGATCGTTGGTGGGAAGGGCGCAAACTATGGGGTAGCTTGACAAATAATAGTCGAAATTTAGCTCTCAAATTGTCGCCTATGCTGACTGCTGAAGAAGATAGAGCCTTTTTTAAAAATATCATTTCGTCCTACGCCGATGTTTTGAAAGCCCATCTACGAAGTGAAAAACGCCGCATAGAACTGTTCGACCCCGTCCTGAAAAAAAGTAAAAAACCAGTAGTAGAAATAGACGAAACCAAGCATATTCCTAACCAAATTGCTCGATTAATGTTTGAAAGAGTGCATTTTCTGCTACACGAAGGCAAAATCACTGGCGAACAATTGCTGTTTTTAAACAATGAATTATTGGCTTTTACGGACATATGCGGCGCATGTGAGCGCATCAGAAATACGCCTATTCCGTTCTCTTATTCGATGTTCATCAAAAAATTCATCTTCTTTTATGTCATGACTTTACCAATTGGTTTTGTTTTTAGCTTGGGATATTATGCCATACCAGTCGTCACTTTTATTTTCTATGTTTTGGCAAGTTTAGAGTTGATTGCAGAAGAAATCGAAGAGCCTTTTGGCAAAGATGGCAATGATTTACCCCTTGATAAAATGGCGCATAATATTGAAAAACATGTTGCTGAAATACTTGAACCTATTACTGGTTGATACTGAGGAGTGTTCAATAATCAAACAAAGTATTCATTTTTTGATATTGATTTTATTCATTATCCGCCAAAAGTTGAAAAAAATAGCAGTTTTGGCGAATAATGAATAACATTTCTCGCTAAAATTTAATAAAAAAAGCGGTGTCACCCATTTGTAACACCGCTTTTTTATTGAAAATTATAGTAAAACCTATGCCCTCCCTAAATCATGCAACAACTTAAAATGAGATTGCACTGCCGTCGTCACGTGCGGAAATTCGACATACGAAACGCCATATTCACTACACACTTGCTTCACTATCCAACTGATTTTAGGGTAGTGAATATGGCTGATGGATGGGAATAAATGGTGCTCAATTTGAAAATTCAAGCCGCCACAAAACCAAGTGACAATCGGGTTGCGAGTAGCAAAATTCGCTGTCGTTTGGATTTGATGAATCGCCCATTCGTTTTCAATTTTACATTCGTCGGTCGGTACAGGAAATTCTGTTTCTTCAACCACATGCGCCAATTGAAAAACAATAGTCAATAAAAAACCTGTTAATAATGTGAAAATCAAAAAGCCGACGATGGCTTTCACGAAGCCTAATTTGATAATAGGCAATATTAGAAAAAGGAAGGTGCTCACAATTTTACCTGCCCAAAAAGCAATATGGTCACTCATCTTCATTTTTGGCACATCAAAAGAGCCAATTTTGCCTGTAAAATATTTTTTATAATCAAAAAATAACATCCAAAGGACATATAAAAGCGAGTACAAAACGATGGAATAAGTCGCTTGAAAACGATGAAACCACTTATGCGTTTGCGTCGGACACATTCGAAAAAATGGGCGCACTTCTATATCATCGTCGTAGCCATGCACATTCGTGAAGCCGTGATGCATGACATTATGCTTCAATTTCCACATAAAATCATTGCCCCCCAAGATGCTTAACGTATATCCTGCTATGGTATTAATTTTCTTTGATTTTGAAAAACTACCGTGACAGCCGTCATGCATCACATTAAATCCATGCGCAGCAGTCGCAAAACCAGCCACAACACATAGCGCAATAGCCCACGGCGTAGAAGGCGTAAAAAAAACTAAAACAACATATAAAATTATCATCGCAGCCGTTAATATGGTAGCTTTTGTATATAATCGCCAATTACCAGTAGGCGATTGATTGGTCTCTACAAAATATTGATTGACCCGGCTTTTCAAATCATTATAAAAATTGGGAGACGCTGTAAAACGAGGTACTTGCATGAAAAAAATTAAAATTTAAATGAATGAATTGGAATGATGACTTAATAAACGTAAAGATAACGCAGTATTTTCTAATTAAAGACAATCCAAAACGTTAATATACTGAGGGGGTGCATTTTTGAAGCTAAAAATTTGCGTATGATTTTTTGTATATTTTAAAAATCAGAACTTTTCATACCCCGAATAGGTTTAAAAATGGTTATACATATTGCACGACTCCATGCTAACAATTATAAAAATCAAACACTTTCAGATATGAAGCAGTCTATATTTTTAATGCTCTTTTTAATGCTCACAGGCACTGCATTGACTCAAAATGCACCCAGCAATGATTATAAAAATTGGACAGTTGACCTTTCGCAAGCTCAAAGCTCTTTTGAAGGAATTAGAATAGATAAAGTTGAGCTAAACGACCAATATACGGTGGTTCACATGAGTTTCAAAAACTTTGCATTCAGCGACCAACACATTGAGGCTTGCAATTCTTTTCACCTTCGCTCCAATGGTAAAAAAATAGCTCGATTTGTCAAAGCTGAAAATATTCCGACGAGGGATATTTACGCCACTGGCTTTTCATGCGCCGATGAAAGCACGTCTATGCGTATAAAAAGCGGTCAATTTGTTCGTTTTCGCATCTTTTTCACGCGTATTCCCTATTATTTGAATAAAATAGATGTGGTAGAATATACAGGTGAAGAAGCCTGCGAGTTCGATGTTTGGAACTTGAATATAAGCCGTAAAGAGCCTATATCGGAGCCTCAATTGGCTGTTGTAACACCTAAAACGCCGCTTAAAAAACCTGCTAATAGTCTGAATAAAAAACCTGCGAAACCAAAACCGTCAACTCAGCCGCCACTTATTGCTTCAAAATCAATTGATACCCCTCAGTCGAAACCTCAAAATCAAGCCGCTGAATCCCAAAAACCACAAGTGACGCCACCTGAAAAAAGGGAGGTAAAAGTGGTGAAAGAATATACTCTAAAAAGAAAGACCGTGCAACTCGAAATATGGGACAATGACCAAGAGGATGGTGATGTGGTGTCCGTAATGCTCAATAATCGGTGGATACTGAGGGGGGTGAAAGTGACGAAGACGAAAATAAAAGTAGAAATCCCTTTGAGCGAAGGCACTAATAAACTGGTTTTCCATGCCGACAACCTCGGAACGGCTCCGCCAAACACGGCTGCAGTGAGCTTTTGGGACAGCGAAGGCTTGCAAACCATTATTTTGAACAGCGATATGAGTAAAAGCGAAGCGATTCGGTTTATAAGAAATGCCCCTTAAATAGCAGATTAACAACTCTACGAGGGTTTCAAAACCCTTGTAGAGTTTAGCACAGTAGCAAGATTGCATAGAAATATTTTATAAAAAAAACTCATGCAACCAACCACTTGACGGATTAGTCTTTAAATTTGACCCATAAAAACAACAAATACCTTTCTAAAACGTAGTAATGATGCGGCAATATTGGATAAGAATTAGCTGTTTTAAGCTAATCATTCAAAGTCGGTCATCCTAAATTAACTCATTAAATATGCAATTTTTATTTCCCACATTTTTATTTGCCCTCGCTGCTTTAGCGATTCCGATTATCATCCACCTGTTTTATTTCAGAAGGTTCAAAACGGTCTATTTTACCAACGTTCGTTTCCTTCGCGAGGTAAAGGAGGAAAGCTCTTCACGGCGTAAATTGCGCAATTTGCTGGTGCTTTTGATGCGTTGTTTGGCAGTGGCATTTTTGGTATTTGCCTTTGCGCAGCCATTTATACCGCGCAATACTGAGGGGGTCAAAAAAGGAGAGCAAGCTGCATCTATTTTTATAGATAACTCATTCAGTATGAATGCTTTATCTAAAGATGTGAGCCTTTTGGAGAAAGCCAAAATGAAAGCGCGAGAGATAGTACAAGCCTACTCAAACAGCGATAAATTCCAAATATTGACCAACGATTTTGAAGGTCGGCACCAACGTTTAGTGTCAAAAGAAGAGGCTCTGAATTTTATTGATGAAGTCAAAATGACCCCCTCAGTACAAGAACTTTCTAAGGTGCTCACGCGCCAAACGCAAGCCTTGAACACGGATAAAATAGCTACCAAAACGGCTTTCATTTTATCCGATTTTCAAAAAAATATTACTGATTTAAATAATTTCAAAGACACTACCATAGAGGTCAATTTGTTGCCGTTGGCAGCCGTTCAAGAGAAAAATATTGCTATTGATTCAGCTTGGTTTGAAGCCCCGATTCAAATGACGGGTCAAGCCAATCCGTTGGTGGTACGTATTACAAATTATACAAATGAAAATGTTGAAAACGTCAAATTGAGCGTCAAATTAGATGGTCAAGACAAGCCCATCGGTTTGTTAAATTTGAAAGCCAATTCGAGCAAAGAAGATACAGTCAATATCACTGTTTTGCGTACAGGTTGGCACGAGGCTGAGTTGTCGATAACGGACTACCCTGTTCAGTTTGATGACCATTATTTTTTCACTTTTAATGTGCCTTCTTATATCAACGTCTTGACAATAAATGATGCAGGTGAAAATCGTTTTCTCAATTCAGCCTTGCAAAGTGTGAGGAATTTTAAAGTTACCAATCAGCCAAGCGGTGGTGTCCAATATTCTCAATTTCCGACCTATCAGATGATTGTTTTGACAGGTTTGTATCAAATTTCATCGGGTTTGGCGGCTGAGTTGAGTCAATATATTAAAAATGGAGGCAATGTTTTGGTTTTTCCAACTGGCTCGGTTGACTTGGCATCTTACAGCAATTTTTTCAATAATTTACAATCCAACAATTTAAATTCGTTTGAAAATACGCCGCGCGAAGTCTCAAATTTGAATTTAGAAGAGTTTATTTTCAAAGATGTTTTTTCAAATAAAAATGCCAATTTGAAATTCCCGTCTTCCACAGGCAATTATCGCCTCACAAATAGGAACGGTGAAAACATCATGACGTATCGCGATGGCTCCAGTTTTATGACGAAAAATAAAATCTCTCAAGGGCATCTCTACCTCTGTGCAGCCCCTTTGGACGATAAATTTTCAACCCTTTCTCGCTCAGGCGAGGTTTTCGTTCCGATGCTTTATAAAATGGCGATTTCGAGTGCTAAAGAATGGAAAATCGGTTACACAATCGGCAAAGACGATTATATAGAAGCCGATTCAAAAGGTATTGCAGGAGAGACATCTTATAAAATGCGTGGAGCAAAAGAGGAGTTTATTCCTGAGCAACGCATCGTAGCAGCGAAGGCAATTTTGGGCGTGAAAGAGGGCATCAAAGACGCTGGATTTTACAGTCTTTTCACTCGCCCCGATTCAGCTCTCTACAAATTCGGTTTCAATTTTGACCGTCGAGAATCCGTTTTAGATTATTTTGACAACAAAGCTTTAAAGGATTTTACCAATAAAAACATCCAAATTTTTGACGAAACAGCAGAAGCTAATTTCACAGCCATCGTTGGAGAGAAAAACCAAGGCGTTTCGTTGTGGCGTTGGTGCGTCATTTTAGCTTTACTCTTTTTAGCAATTGAAACGTTGATTTTGAGGTTTTGGAAAGTTTGATTAATTTGATTAATGAAGTTTGTTCTTTTCAGTAAAATTGGCTAATTTTATCAAAAACTTAAATGATGACCGCAGCTCTTCAACATAAAAAACCCGTTTCCATTGAGGAATTTCTACGCATTGACCGCGAAGAAAACCGTAAAAAAAACGGCAAATACGAGTATTTTAATCAAAAATTAATTGATTTAGCTGGAAAAGAAATATTACATGGAGCAATTACTGCAAATTGCGGAGCAGCCTTAGTGAATGGCTTGAAACAGAAAAGAAGTCCAAATTCTGTTTATACAGATACAAAAGTTTGTAGTTATTTAGACTATAAAAACTATGTCTATCCTGATGTGGTAGTTTCTGAAGGTAAAGGTGAATATGAAGATGAAAAAAAAGATATTTTAATCAATCCGCTATTAGTGGTTGAGATTGTTTCAGATTCTACAGAAGGTTTTGATAGAGGTGATAAGTTTAAATCCTATCGCAATATTGCAAGTTTCAAGGAATATTTAATCATTTCACAAGATAAACGCTCGGTTGAACAGTTTTATAAAGACAAGCGGGGCAATTGGCAAATTGGCGTTATCATGACTGAGGGGTCATTGAAATTGAAAAGTATGGATGTTAAAATCAACTTGGATGATATTTATTTTAATGTTGATTTGAGTGATAATGAATAAGTTCGTGGTGCCAGTTTTGTCGATTAATAAAACCCAAAATTAAGCCATCAACACACTCTACTCGAATTCAAAAAATAAGTTGTTGTTACAATATTCTGATTAGATAGGTTTTGTCTGATTTAGCCAATTAACAATTTTTGAAACATAATCTTCTTTTGTTTTCCTTTCAGGGTGGTATACTCTAAGAAATTCGCAAATTGTATTTTGATTGATGTCTAAAAATTTTTTATGCCACCAACATTCTTTATGGTTATTAACTACTTCGACCACCTCAGTGCAATTTGTGGGTTTATACATATTTATAAAATCATCATAATGCCGAGCAGTATAAAAAATCACTCTTTTAGGCTTTAATATTTCAATTTCTTTCCAAATTATACCGAGTTTGTCAATACAATGAACTTTCACGTTGTAAGAAGTTTTGTCTTGTGTTGAAGCGTTGTTGCATTTAATAATATTGGTCAATGCAACAAATTTTTTCCCAATTTCATAAGAGCCATAGTATCTTTTTATTATCTCGTTTGTGTATGAATAAAAATCTCTTCTTGTTGCATATTCTTCTTTTAAGTCAAGACTCAATTCTCCAAAATATGTTGCATCTGAAAATAATGAGCTTTCCAAAGGAAAGCCATCACCACCAACTGCTGTCTTTCCAACAAATAATACTGTATCATTGAAATTAATAGGGTTTTCTTATAAAAACTTAGCCTTCAAAAAGAAGGCTTCTAACTCCTTGAAATCTTCTGCAAACTCCTCAAATTGTGCGACCATATTTTTA